>JBEKLI010000041.1:0-9116 GCA_050010275.1 Desulfomonilia bacterium
CCCACTTCTGAAGCAGAAAATCGGCATTAAAGACATCGCTGCAGGTGTTATCTGTTACTGTGGTGTTGTGGTGATATCGAGTAAAGGCTCCCTCGTAAGCTTCAGTTCGTTCAATACCCTGGGGGTGGCACTGGCCCTTTCCAGTACGCTTGCGTGGTCACTCTCTTGGATCTACAACACCCAAGACACCCGGGACCCGGTGGCGAGTCTGCTGCTTGCCTTTCTCTTCGGCCTCCCCTTCATCTTTATTACAGCCCTTGTGACTACAGGATTTAACGCTCCTGATTTCAGAGGGCTTTTGGGGGCAGCGTATGTCGGCACCTTTGAGATGGGAATCACTTTTGTCTTCTGGCTCAGGGCATTGAAGCTCTCCGAGAATACTGCCAAAGTGGGCAACCTCATCTTCCTTTCCCCCTTCCTGTCGCTCCTGTTCATCCACCTCATCGTGGGTGAGGATATCTTCCCATCCACCTTTGCAGGGCTCGTATTCATCATCACCGGGCTCATGATCCAACGCTTTGGAAAGAGATAGCTGCTGTAAGACCGATGTCAGGGTTTTAGAATTCAGGATCTGGAACCCGGAATAAGAATGTTGTGTCCCTTAGATATGGAGCGAGAACCTGAGAAGATCACTCTCACATCATACCCGATGGATGCCTTCGCAACCTGAGTCTGGGCGCAATCATAGCCAGAATCAGGCATTTGAGGAGATCCCCGGGCAAAAAGACCAGGGCTCCGGTCTTGATAGCAAGGTTTACTGCATCAGGTTTCTTCAACACCAGGCGCATATAGACCGCCAGGTAGGGGATGCCGATGCTATAGATGACGAGTGTTCCTGCAAGCGCGGCGATGAATACCGACTTATGGGTAAGCGTTTTATTTCTCAGCAGACTCCCGACCGCTAGAGGTGCAATCATAAAACCGATAAGATACCCGAAAGACGGCTGCATAAGATACGCCAGTCCTCCCCCGCCGGAGAAGACCGGAAGCCCGAGCAAACCTACTATCAGATAGGCAAACTGGCTTAAGGCCCCATCGCGAGGACCAAGGATGATCCCCGAGAGTATGACAAAGAAGGTCTGAAGAGTGATTGCTACCGGCCAGAGTGGAATCTTGATAAATGAACCCGCTGCTGTGAGTGCAGCGCAGAGTGCAATGGGGGCCAGCTTGTTTCTATCCACAGGTACATGGGAATAGTATAATAAATTCATTAAGTAAATAGGGATATTTTTCCATCGAGAGAACCCTAATACCGCTTGTTCCTGTCTTTAACGTGTGTCCCCGGATCCGCTCTCTCCTTACTCATCAACTCAACACGAGGAGGCTCTTCATCAAGGTTAAGGATTCTCTCGATTCCGGCCGTGTCGGCCGTCTCAACGAGATCCTCCGCCACCTCTCTCTTAAATCCGAGCTCGGGTAGATAAATGTCAAAAGTGGTTCCTTGTCCCGGAGCGCTCTTGCAGTTGATTGCACCTCCATGGCTTTTCACAATCCCATGAACAATCGACAACCCCAGACCTGTACCATGGCCTTTCCATTTGGTGGTAAAATAGGGGTCAAAGATTCGTGCCATAACCTTTGAAGTCATTCCATGACCGGTATCCCTTAGAGTCATCCTGAGATAAGGTCCAGGCGGTACATCCAGATTAAGGGCGGCATCCCTGTCGATAAAAGCTCTCTGAAGGCTCACTTCCAATTCTCCCCCGGTCTCACCCATAGCATGGGCTGCATTCGTACAAAGGTTCGTCATAACCTGGTGAATCTGAGCCGGATCTCCCAGGACCTGTCCTGAAGGGGCAATCATCTCACGGATCTTGATGTTTGAGGGTAATGAAGGCCGCAACATTTTAAGCGATTCACGTATGGTAGAGTCGAGCACTACCGGGACATATTCCTTTTCCGCATGCCGGCTGAAGGCAAGGATCTGATTCACAAGGTCTCTCGCCCGGATAGCCGCCTTACGCACTTCATTGAGGTCAGTGTGTACTACTTTTAAGTCTTTATCCCCCCTCGTCAGGTCCATGATATCTTTCATCGACATCTTGGTGTAGCCGATAATGGTTGTTAGAATGTCGTTGAAATCATGGGCTATACCGCCTGCCAATGTTCCGATAGACTCCATTTTCTGTGTTTGAATCTCCAACCTCTTCTTCTCTTCTTTGATCTCTTTAAGAACGGTAATATCGGTCATTACCATGACCATACCGTCTTCTCCACTGTAGTGTACCGACCTTGCAGATATGAGGGTATCTAAAATATTCCCTTCTTTTGTCCGGCACTGGCACTCCAGGCTGTCAAACAATTCGTCGTTTTTTATGAGCTTAACATAATAATCAAAATCTTCGGAACTCACAGACAGATTCAGTTCAAGAGGCGTTTTCCCGATGGTTTCTTCAAGGGAGTATCCGGTTATCTTGCAGAATGTATCATTTACATAGAGATATCGCATATCTTTGATTTTTATAATGCTCACGGCATCCGGCATGCTCTGAAGGGTGATACGGTATCTTTCCTCGCTTTCCTGCAAAGAATTTTGCATCTCGATGCGCTTGGTGATATCCCTGGCCACCGTGATCATCGCGACTACGCGGCCATCGCGAATGATCGGGACACCGTTTGCCTCCCCATATTTCACTTCTCCGTCTTTGGCGATAAACCGGTAGATGTTGGTATAGACTGTCTTTCCCGAGAGCACATGTAGGGCATTATCAAAAGCCTCACCAACATCTTCCGGATGCAGGAGCATTGTGAGATCTTGAAAGTACTTCCCTATCAGTTCCTCGGGCTTGTACCCAAGGACCCTCTCTATGTTTGGAGAGACGCTTAAGACCCGGAACTGGCTATCATAGGAGAACATAACATCATCGGTGAGGGAGAAATAGCTGCGGTATTTTTCATCACTCTTCTGCAACATTTTCTCTATATGTTTGCGCTCCTCTATTTCCTTCTTAAGCTTCTCATTTGCCTTCGTGAGTTTAAGTGTACGATCTTTGACCAAATCTTCCAGATGGTCACGATGGTTCTTCAGTTCTTCCTCAGCATGTCTGCGCCCGGTAATATCACGTACGATTGCCCACATGCCGGTGGGTTTCCCTACATCGTCCTTGAGGAGGAACTTTCGCGACTCCACTGGGAAGATTGTACCATCTTCCTTACGGTATTCCTTTTCATAGATATCCGAATACCCCCTTTGAAGAACCTGTTTTTCAACAATGGCGGCTTCAAGCGCATGCCATTTCTCAGGGGTAAGGTCGGAATAGGTAAGCGAGCTGATTTCTTCCGGCTTATAGCCGAGCATGTTCCTGTACGTTTCATTATATTCCTTTATTTGACCGTCCATATCAGTACTGACGAAGGCATCCATCATACTGTCATATAAATGGCGATACTTTGCCTCCGAAGCCCTTAGTGCCTCCTGGGCCTGTTTGCGCTCGGAAATATCGCGGGTTATTCCCATAATGCCTTTGATCCAGCCTTTTTCATTGTAAAGAAGGTTCAGCGTAACCTCTGTCCAAACTTTCGAGCCATCCTTCCGGAACATCTCAAGCTCGATGGTCTTTGACCAGTCAGGACCATGCCGCTGCCCGGCCTCCTCAAGTGATCGTTCTTTTGTTAATATCTCCATTGCCTTCGTGTAGGAATCAGGCGTGAGGACTTCATGAAGCTTAAGTTTCATAGCCTCTTCAACAGTATATCCCCTAAGATGTTTGACTGATGGGCTCACATAGGTGTAGCCGAAGTTGAGGTCGAAGACCCAGATCAAATCATGGGCATTCTCGGCAAGGATTCGGTAGCGCTCTTCGCTCCCTTTCATAGCCTCTTCCATGCGTTTGCCCTCATATACAGAATTTTCCAATTCAATGATGCGCTGGCGTGCTTCTAATAACTCTTCTATGAGCTGCTTATTTGTCTCATTCTCATCTTTCATATCATCCCCATGTGAAATCATTCAGCACTCATGATATTAATAACAATATAGCTAAATTGTGAACCGATGCAATGATATATGCATGACAGAACTATGAAATTCTCGACTTCCCCATTTATTGCCATAAAAAGGCACTTGTGTTGAGAGAGAATCCATGTATGATCATAAGAAGTAATTCCTTTTAATATCAGCACCAGGGGGTAGGATAATTTAGATACCATATCATTCACTAAGGGGGGGTATACAATGAACATTGATGTTCATGACGAGAAAAAGCTCCAGAAAAATTATTTACTTGACAACCCTTACCTTATCCCTTTCAGGCGATCGGACCTGAAGCGATCCCCATTTTTCTCGTCCAGCATTGATCAAAAACAATTCGTCAATGCAATGAATTTCAGGAACTTTGTTGACGATCAGATCTTCGCACACATGATCTTCCCGCATACCAAAGAGGAGTTTCTCTTCAAGGTAATCCCGGGGCCATGTACCGGATCAGAAGTAACTTTCTCGCTGCCGGAAGGATCCATCCAAGACTTTGAAGACTTCATTTTCAAGGGCCTCCTGGTGGACAACGGAAAGTCGGTGATAATGATGCAGGCGGATCCAATTCTCATCACATCCCGACTATTAAATGTCAAGCTTCGGAAGACAGGTGTCATATATCAAGCCCGTCATGCCAAAAGGTATCAGTGCCAAAACGTGAATGCCAGGGTTAGTCATGATGATATCGAATATGCCGGAGCCCTTTACGAGTTCAATCCTGCAGGGCTGCGAATCGAATTAAAAGGTATTCCGTGGATAACATCCGGATCCCAGGTCTCCACCGAGCCCATCATTAAAGTAGAGCTTATGCGTAATGGCAGGCTGATATTTTCGGGTATGTCCAAACTCATCCGTACTGAGAATCAGGGCAAAACCATTGTTCTCGCACCCATGAACACGCTTCAGAAAAGATACGGCGAGCGGAAAAACCGTAATCCGCGTCTGAATCTCGTTCCAAGCCCTGAAGTGAAATTCACACATCCTCTGACGGGGATGAGGGTCTCCTATGACATAGTCGACATCAACTCTTCGGGCTTCTCCGTGATGGTGGAATCAGATTCGTCGCTCCTCATGCCCGGCATGATTATTGATGAAGCCTTCATAGAGTTTGCAGGCGGCCTCAATCTGAAGTGCCCGGTCCAGGTTGTCTATGGGGAAAAGAAAAAAAAGAACAGTATCAAGTACGGTTTTTCGATCACCGATATTGATGTTAGTTCCTACAATCAGCTGTTCAACGTCATATCAAGAGCCGACGACCCCTATGCACGGGTATCTTATGATGTGGATATGGCATCCTTATGGAACTTCTTTTTTGAGTCCGGGTTTATATACCCGGAGAAATACACCAGCATCGCTCAGTACAAAGACGATTTTAAAGAAACATATAAAAAACTGTACCATCAATGTCCTGATATATTTGCGAATTTAACGTATGAGCGCAATGGTGTGATCTATGGCCATGTTTCTCTGATCAAGGCATATGAAAAGTCATGGCTGGTAAACCACCTTGCCACCAAAGATATTGGTCTGAAAATTACCGGACCATATGTCCTGAAACAGATACTTAACTATCTCGACAGTATCACCAGGATGCCGTCAATCGGTATGGATTATATGATCATCTATTTTCCCCCCGAGAACCGTTTCCCTAATAATTTTTTCAGCAACGCCTATAGAGCAGTGAACAACCCGTCGCACCTCTCCATGGACATTTTTGCATATTTGAACATAGATCTGCCCCAATCAATTCCCGATCTGCCCAAGGGCTGGACCATGAGACAGAGCTCTCCCAAAGACATCCAGAATCTCAGGGCTGCATACAAGCAACTCTCCGACGGCATCTTTGTGGATGCCCTATGTCTCGATTCACAGAAACGCCCAGGGGAATCCATCGGGGATATTTATAAAAAATACGGACTCAAAAGGATATGCAGCTCCTATACCTTATTCCATGACAACAATCCCAAAGCATACTTTGTCGTCGACCAGAGCGACAGGGGCGTTAATCTTTCCGACCTGATCAACAGTATTAAAGTTATTGTGCCTCAGAACAGCTCCGTCCCCTGGTATGTGCTCCATGCAGCCATCTGTGAGTGCGGCAAAGATTACGACATAAAGACGATCACGGTACAGATCTTCCCGTGCGAGTACATGGACAGGGCGGGTATCCCGTATAAGAAACGTCATATCATGTGGGTACTGGACACCCGATATCTCCACTCCAACATTGATATCATAAAGAATATGGCTCGGATCAATCCTGCTCAATACCTTAAAGGTGTTGTCAGCAGTTTTATCGGGGGCGGCTGAGAGCCTAGACCCCATTTAAATAGAGGTTCATGATAACTTCTCAACTTTAGGGTCAGAAGTTATGAGAGGCTACTACTACCGTATCTGTATAATGATTATAAAACTCTTTCAAATTCGATAAATTCTTTTCTTCAAAATACCGCTTTATGACATCGGTTGAGCCGATAACTTCAACTTCAATCTTTTTTGCATATGCAAGCTTTCTCATAAAATCTGGTTCTATATCATGGTAGTAGGCCTTCTCCTCCACAAGTCCAGGTGACACAATGTTCCGATGACTCTCAGATCCTTTTCCAGAAATTTCATGGCGCTGATCGTCTATGATAAGTACAAGTGATTTCCCAGACTTAATGTTGATAAAGAATGGGCCGGCATATACAATGAAAAGTGAATAAGATACTTGATCTTTCTTCTCAAATCGCTGCGCATCCAACTCAATTAAACATATACCCCCTGATAATTTATTCCCCCTCATTCTCACAAAGTGAGCATCCGTACCCTTATCAGTAAAAATATAGTAAAAAGTGTGGTGTCCGCATCCTGTTATAAAGAAAAGAATTATTATGATACCTAATATTATCTTATTCATTTCGAGAAGAGAATTATTACCTTTGCCATCTTCCTAGCTCCCACTTTGTGCGCCGACCTGGACTCTTAATATTAATAACGAGGTTTGGCTTTGCAATGAGTGGAACGGCTTATGTGTACAGACAACATAATCCTAAAAGATGAAAAAGATAAAAGATGGGACTGATCTCATAAAAGGTGAACATACAAAATTGGACTTATTCGGTAATAAATTTAGGGGACCTATCAAAAACAACTTCTTCCCAGAGTATTGATCGTGCCCGGCTTTACGATCCGGCATGAAATGATAGGTTTCATATGTTTCAATCGCAGATTCCGGTTAGCTCTGCAGATTCCTTGCCCGGGACGGTCTGGCTCTTATATTACATGAAAGTATGAACAAGGATTCCGGAGGGGCATCCGAAGGCACTTTATATCGTTATCCATCTCTAAAAAAGGAGCTTGATCATGAAGACCAAGACTATCGTATTCATACACGGAATGTTCATGAACCCGTTGTGCTGGGAGCAGTGGATCAAGCACTATCAAACCAACGGCTATACGTGCATCGCCCCGGCCTGGCCCGGTAGAGAAAAGCCCGTCGAAACACTGCGCAAGAACTACCCCGATCCGCAACTAGGCAAGCTCACCTTGAGCGCCGTCATTGAGTCTCTCGTGGAAACCATCAGACCACTGGATGAAAAGCCCATTCTCATCGGTCATTCGATGGGGGGGTTGATCGTGCAATTATTACTTCAGAGAGATCTGGCCATTGCAGGCGTTGCGATTGATTCCGCGCCGCCGCAGAGTGTATTCACCATCAAGTGGTCCTTTATCAAGTCCAACTGGCCGGCGATTAACCCATTTGTGCCCGAGGGCCAACCCATGCAAATGCCGTTTGAACACTTTCAGTACACGTTCGTGAATACGATGTCGTTACCGGAACAACGAGCAGCTTATGAAAGATATGTGGTACCCGAATCACGAAGGGTGCCCCGTGAGTCACTCACCAGCGTTGCCAGGATCGATTTCAAAAAACAACACCCCCCTCTACTCTTGATTGCTGGTTCTGATGACAACATAATCCCGGCTTCGCTCAACAAGACCAACTATAACAAATACAAGAGGTCACCATCCATAACCGACTTCAAGGAGTTCGCCGGACGAACGCACTTCATCATCGGACAAAAGAACTGGCAAGAGGTAGCCGACTATATCATTGCATGGTTGAACGACAAGGGAGTCTGACGCACAGAATGGTTCAGGATCAGGTTTTCTTCAGCAGGCCGGCACATATTCTTGTCGCCTTTTCGAGATCACCCTCATTGATCCCGTGGTCATGGAGGAACCCGCGATAGATCAGTTCGGGGCCGGCCTCTATCCCTGGTGTGGTATTATGTGAAAGCCTTTTTACCAGATCAAGGGCACTGTCTGCAGTAAGTCTGACGGCGCCTTCTTCCATGACCAGCACGCAATCAGCTCTTTGAAGGTCTTCCAGGCGGTGAGAGATGTGGATGACGGTAGTGCCCAGATCCGCATTCAGCTCTTTTATGGTCTTTAAGAGGGCACCCCGGCTTAAGGGATCGAGCATTACCGTGCCTTCGTCCAAGACCAAGACATCCACATCCAGTGCAAGCTGGCCCGCATAGGCAATATTGGCGAGCTGGCCGCCGGAGAGAGTTGAGGTAAGTGCGTGCCTGAGGTGCTCGCTGTGGATGGCCCCCAGTGCGTAATCGATCCTGGCCCTGATCTCGTTGCTCGGAAGACCCATGTTCTCGGGTCCGAAGGCGATGTCTTCCTCCACTACAAGGCTCACGATCTGATTGGCGGGGTTGGAAAGAACAAGACCGACCCGCATGCCATGAGTGTCGATAAGTCCGGAAGTGGGCTTGAGAATACCTGAAATGAGAAAGGCCAGTGTGGTCTTGCCGCTGCCGTTCGGACCCACAATGCCGAAATAAGAACCGGCGGGTACCGTGAGATCGATACCCACCAGAGCGTTTTTGTGGGGATAGGAAAAAGTAACTCCGGATAGTGTTAATGCAGTATGGGATGTTTCCTTCCGGATCAATCCTTATTCTCGTCAGCCTTCTTTGCTGAAGCCTTCTTCTTCGGGGCGGCCTTCTTTTCTGGGGCCTTCTTCTCGGAGGCCTTCTTTGCCGCCGAAGCCTTCTTCTCTGAGACCTTCTTCTCGGGTGCCTTCTTTTCCGGGGCCTTTATTGCTGCCGACTCCGTCCATTCGATGATGGCAAGAGGTGCATGGTCG
>JBEKLI010000042.1:0-9013 GCA_050010275.1 Desulfomonilia bacterium
CCTCTGCAGGAGCGATGATATAGTACACTGCGACCCCATATCTGATACGCGGAAGATCAACAGGGACGATTACTGCGCCGAGCTCTTGAAAGACCGAGACGGCAAACCGGACCGAACGTTCCACATCGTGCGCAAGGCCTTCAGAGAAAAAGATATCCGGTAATCCGATCCTAAGCCCTTTCATATCAATCCCGTCGAGCGATGTTGCCGCATATTCCCTCGGTACACAGGTGGAGTCCCGTTTGTCATAACCCTTGATGGCATCGTATAAAATCGCCACATCACGGGCACAGCGGCCCATCGGTCCGATCTGGTCAAGGGATGAGGCAAATGCCACCAGGCCGTAGCGGGAGACCGTTCCGTATGTGGGCTTCAGGCCGGTAATACCGCAGAAGCTTGCCGGCTGGCGGACCGACCCGCCTGTGTCGGAGCCGAGCGCGACCTCGCACAAACCGGAGGCCACTGCGGCGGCCGAGCCCCCGCTGGAGCCTCCGGGGGTCTTTGTTTTATCCCATGGATTTCTGGTAGGACCGATGTTGCTGGTGTTCGTGGTGGAGCCCATGGCGAACTCATCCATGTTGGTCTTGCCCAGGATGACCGCACCGCGTGCCTTAAGCCGTTCGATCACATGGGCGTCATAGGCGGGTACAAAAGTTTTCAGGATATCAGACGAGCAGGTCGTACGTATCCCTTTCGTGCATATATTGTCTTTGACCGCAACGGGTATGCCCTGCATTAAATCTTCATCCCCCCACTCAATAGCCTTACCCGAAATCACGGCCTGCCGGAGCGTACCACCCTCGTCCACGGTGACAAAGGAATTCAGAGGATCTTGCCTGATCCGTCTTAAGAGTTTCTCCACATGCCTTTCCGGCGACATTTCATTTTTCAGGTAGATTCGGGCCGTATCCAGCATGGGTGCTCCCTATTCTATCACCTTGGGGACCACAAAGGTGTCCTCATGTAACCGGGGTGCATTACTCAGTGCATCATGCCTGGACTGAGACGGTAACACAGAGTCCTCCCTGAGGGCATTTGTCAGGGAATGTGCATGGAATGTAGGCTCTACCCCCGTGGTGTCGACTTCCTTAAGCATGTCCATATAATCAAGGATGGAACTCAACTCTCTTTGGAACCTTACGAGTAATTCCGGCTCCAAATTGAGCCGTGCGAGTCGGGCCACATGCAAGACTTCCGATTCTGTGATCTTCACCTGGACTCCCCTTGATCCGGTTTATTGACAATAAGCATATAATAGAGAAGTAATATTCTCAAGGATAGGGTTATCATTGAAAATTGTCTAAAAAGCGATTGATAATTTTCTATATGTCTTTTATACTATTATAGTTACCTGGTTCAAGGGCACTTTTAAATCTTCTATTACAAGGAGGAATTCCATGGCGAAGTTTGAGGAAAAATCCATCCCGGCCGTCTTCCATAATCGTTCGCAGCAATATGGGCAAAGGGCTATCGTCGCCTATAAAAACATCAAGGGCGTGTATGAAGACATCTCGTGGAACAAGATGAATGAGATGGTATGCAACCTTGGTTACTTTCTTATCGGGAGAGGAGTTCAACCCGGGGACAAAGTGGCACTGTTCTCCCCGAACCGTTATGAGTGGTGGGCGACCGACATGGCTATCCTGTCTGTGGGCGCGGTGAATGTTCCGATTTACGCAACAAACTCCGCAGAGGAGTCGCGGTATATCATCGAGAACTCAGACGCGAAGATGTGCTTTGTTGCGACCAAGGGGCATATGGAAAAGATCCTCGAAGTCAAACCCAAGCTCCCGAACCTCAAAGAGGTGATCATTTTCGATCCGCTGGAAAAGCCTGTCAAAGGGGTTATCGAACTGAGGGCAGCCCTCGATGAGGGTGCGAAGAGCCCCAAGGTAAAGGATTTTGATGACAGGATTCATTCCATAAAGGCACAGGATCTCGCCACCATCATCTACACATCAGGCACAACCGGTCCGCCAAAGGGCGTCATGCTTTCGCACGACAACTTCTTCGCCAACGTAAATCAGATCTTCAATGTCGATCCGGAACTTTTCAAGAGGGCTGATGATCTCACCTTCCTCTCTTTCCTGCCGCTTGCCCATTCCTTCGAACGCACCTGCGGGTACTACACGCCGATGTCCTTCGGCATGAAGGTATACTTTGCCGAGGACTTTGCCAAAATTCTGGAAAACTTCCAGGAGGTGAGGCCGGTATGTATCGTGAGCGTTCCAAGACTCTATGAGAAGATCCATTCGGGCATTGTAGCAAAGGTTGCCACTGCCCCGCCTGTGAAAAAGGCCCTTTTCAACTGGGCAATGGGTCTCGCTGCGCAGAACCTTCCGTATATCTGTAATGAAAAGACGAGGACCGGCTGGTACGCATTCAAATACAATCTTGCAAACAAGATAATCTTTTCAAAGCTGAAAAACGCGCTCGGGATGGACAGGCTCGAGTTTGCCTTCTCCGGCGGCGGGCCCTTGTCCGTTTCCGATGCGGAGTTCTTCCTCGGCATGGACATCAAGGTGATTGAGGGCTTCGGCCTCACCGAGACCACACCGGTCACCAATGCGAATAATCGCCACAAGATCAAGCCCGGCACGGTGGGGCCTGCTGTGAAAGACACCGTTGTCAAGCTTGGAGAAGGCGGAGAGTTGCTCATAAAGGGCCCGCAGGTCATGATGGGCTACTACAAGAACGAGTCCGCCACAAAAGAGGCCTTCACTGCAGACGGTTTCTTCAAGACGGGTGATATTGCAGAAATAGATTCCGATGGTTATGTAAAGATTACGGGCCGCATCAAAGACATCATCGTCACCTCCGGCGGCAAGAACATCTCCCCGCAGAACATCGAGAACAGCCTGAAGGCCTCAAGATATATCGAGCAGATCGCGGTGATCGGAGATAACCGGAAATATCTTTCAGCCCTTGTGGTACCGGCATTTACCGACCTTGAGGGATGGGCAAAGGGAAACGGTTTGGACATCACCTCGCGGAAAGAGCTCTTGGAAAATGCCAAGGTGAAAGATCTTTATGCCAGGGAGATCGAAGAGAACATGAGGGATTACGCCCGGGTGGAACAGATCCGCAAGTTTGCCCTGCTCGAAAAGGAGTGGTCACAGGAGACCGACGAACTGACTCCGACGCTCAAGCTCAAACGCAGGGTCATAAACCAGAAATACAACAGCATCATCGAGAGCCTGTATCCTCCTGAAGACTAGTATGGCAATGCAGGGGGTGATGGAGAAATGACCCATCTCCCCCTGCATACCCTTTTTCATAACCTTCTTTCCCATTGAAAAAAATTATTACATCTATTATATTAAATAAATATCGGAATCGTGTTTGAATCAATAATTTTTTGAGGAGGGTATCAATGGCTGAATTAAAAGAAACATCTATGGGCGCAATCTTCCAGAACCGGGTCCAGAAATATGGTGACAAGACCCTGGTTATCTTCAAAAACAAACAGGGTACCTGGGAGGAGATCTCCTGGAACAAGATTAACGAGCTGGTGCGTGATCTCGGTCTATTCCTCATAAACAAAGGGATCCAGCCCGGTGACAAGGTCGCACTTTTTTCACCGAACCGGTACGAGTGGTGGGTGGCGGACCTTGCCATCATTTCCATTGGCGCGGTAAACGTACCAATCTATTCCACCAACTCGCCGGAAGAGTGCAGGTATATCATTGATAATTCAGATGCCAAGATGTGCTTCGCAGGCACAAAAGAGCACATGGACAAGATCCTCCAGGTAAAAGGAAAGCTCCCGAACCTGGGTGATGTCATCATCTTCGATGAACTCGATAAGCCTGTAACGGGTGTGATTGCGCTGAAAGATGCACTTAATGAGGGCAAGGCCGCTAAAAATAGGGACGATTTTGACAAGAGGCTCAAACCCATCAACATCGAGGACGTGGCTACCATCATTTATACCTCGGGGACCACGGGAAACCCCAAGGGAGTAATGCTCACCCATAAGAATTTTGTCTCCAACGTAAACCAGGCACAGGCAGTTGATCCTGAATTTCTCGCAGGCGATCACACCTTCCTCTCCTTCTTACCGTTGGCCCATTCTTTGGAAAGGACCGTCGGATACTATGGACCTATCTTCCTGGGCCACAAGGTGGCATTTGCCGAGAGCACGGAAAAGCTGCTGGAAAACTTTGGTGAGATCCGTCCTACCTTCCTGGTGAGTGTACCGCGAATTTATGAGAAGATACATTCCGGCATCACTGCAAAAGTTGCCATGGCACCTCCGATTAAAAAGGCCCTTTTCAGATGGGCTATGGGGCTAGCAAAGGATAACCTGCCCTACATATGTAATGACAAACCCAGGACCGGCTGGTTCGCATTCAAGTACAATCTGGCCGACAAGATCATCTTCTCCAAGCTCAAGGTCGCCCTCGGCATGGACAAGCTCCAGGGGGCCATATCAGGCGGCGGACCGTTGTCGGTATCCGATGCCCAGTTCTTCCTCGGCATGGGCATAAAGGTCCTCGAGGGCTTCGGCCTTACCGAGACAACACCAATAACCAATGCAAATAAGCCAAAACTTATTAAGCCTGGTACCGTCGGACAGGCAGTCAAGGATACCATTGTTAAGATCAGCGAAGACGGAGAAGTCCTCATCAAGGGTCCTCAGGTCATGAAAGGATACTATAAGAACGAGGCAGCCACCAAAGAGGCTTTTACCTCGGACGGATTTTTCCGTACCGGTGACATTGGAGAGATCGACAAAGACGGTTACCTCAAGATCACAGGACGCATCAAGGACCTCATCGTCACCTCGGGCGGCAAGAACATTTCCCCTCAGAATATCGAGAATGCCCTCATGACCTCGCGCTATGTCGAGCAGGTGGCGGTCATCGGTGACAACAGGAAATACCTCTCGGCATTGATCGTACCCTCGTACGCTTCACTGGAATCCTGGGCAAAGGACAATAACATCACTTTCACAAGCAAAAAAGACCTGGTCTCCAAGCCGGAGATCCTCAAGCTCTATGAGAATGAACTCGTTGAGTATATGAAGGACTATGCCCGGGTGGAGCAGATCAGGAAATTTACCCTGCTCGAGTCCGAATGGTCTCAGGACACCGGAGAGTTGACCCCCACCATGAAGGTCAAGAGAAAGGTGATCAACCAGAAATACGGATCTCAAATCGAAGCCATGTATCCTCCTGAATAATGCGATCAAGCTTCTGTAAAAAGGCGGTGAGGAACACCCCTCACCGCCTTTTTTCTTGATTGTCGGAGCACCCTCAAACGTGAAATATCAAAAGGGGATGCTTGAGAGCACATGAGGGTTATGCAGGTTTCTCCCGGTGTGACTGGAAATCTTGCGGGAGAAGTCGCTCCTTAAAAAGACATTACATCCGGGCAGCCAACACCGCCGCCCCTATCGCCCCATTTACCTGGGCAAGATCGTTGACCTCTATCAATGATCCGAACTTTTTCTCAAGCGCCTTTACCACGCCGATATTCTTGGCCACACCACCTGTCATCATTATGGGAGACAGGGCCTTAACGCGCTGGGCCATGGCGTATATGCGTGAGGCCACGGAATCGTGGATACCTGAAATAATGCTCTCCCGAGATTCCCCGCGAGATATGAGCGAGATCACCTCCGACTCGGCAAATACGGTGCATATGCTGCTGATCTTAGACGGATTTGCCGACTTCAGCGACAGTGCACCAAAGTCGTCAAGGTTCACCTCCAATGCCCTTGCCATGACCTCCAGAAAGCGACCGGTACCGGCTGCACACTTGTCGTTCATCACAAAATCCTTCACCATGCCGGATGCATCTATCACAAGGGCCTTACTGTCCTGGCCGCCCACATCGATGACGGTCCTGATGTCGTGATTTAAGAAATGCGCACCTGCACCATGGCAAATGATCTCGGTCATGGCCTTTTGAGCAAAAGGCACACTGTTCCTGCCATAGCCTGTAGAGATGATCCTGCTGATGGAGGATGCCTCAATGGAAAGCTCTGCAAGTAATTCATCAAATACCTTTCTTGCAGCTACTTCCACATTGTACCCGGTAAAGATCACCTTGGTGCCGAGAATGGAATTATTATCAATGACAGCAGCCTTGGTAGTGATGGACCCTATGTCGATGCCTGCCGTCCGCATATGGTTGTTATTCATTTAGATTGCAGTGGCGCCGCCGTCCACGAGAATGGTCTGTCCTGTGATGAAATCCGCCGCATCGGATGCCAAGAAAAGTACCGGATGTACAATATCTATGGGCTCTGCAATACGGCCTAAAGGGATACCTTTGACTATTTGATCACGGATGATGTCATTCGACCAGAAGGGCTTGCTGAATTCGGTTTTCACCATGGAAGGCGCCACGGCATTGACCTGGATGCCGAACTGGGCAAGTTCGGCCGCCAAGACTTTTGTAAGCATCTCAACCCCGGCCTTGGCAATGCCGTATATACCCATGGCAGGAGACGCCTTCCTGCCTGCAATGGATGAGATGCTTACAATCTTGCCCTTTTTCTGCCCCCTCATAATTCTTGCAGCCCGCCTGGAGCAGAGGAAAGTCCCGTTCAGATTCGTATCCATGATCTTTTGCCATATAGCAATCTCGGTATCGGCAATATCAGGGGTGAGGAGATTCATTCCCACGTTGTTAATGAGGGCATCAACTCTTTTGAACTTGGCGATTATCATATTGAACATCTTATCAACATCTTCTTCCCTGGCGATATGGGCGCTTACCGCGATAACCCTTTCTCCGGCATCAATGGTTTCAAGGGCTGCATCCAAGGCCTCCTGCTTCCTGCCGCATATGGCGACCTTGGCCCCCTGGTTGACCAGCTCCTTGGTTAATTCCAGTCCGATTCCCCGGCTCCCGCCCGTCACAACAAATACCCTGTCCTCGAGTCCATACCTGATCATACCCATCGTGATACCCCCTATCCCTTTCTCTGTTTGATGATCTCCATAAATGCATCGATGCGTGTACTTGCCTGGCTTTCGGAAAAGCTCCGCTCATCCACCATATGCGACTCCAGCATCATGCACGGGATACCCTTTTGCTCCTGGATCATCTTTTGGATATCATACTGGCCGAAAGAATACGGTTTACAGCTCCTGTTGGAATGCATCACCATGCCGTCGACCTCGTACTTGTCTATCATCTCAAAGATAGTCTTTGCCATCTCGTCAATGCCGATGTTGAGGTATATGCGGGTATAGGCCTCGGCCATGGAGTCAAAGAAGTTATTCTCATCAATATACTTCATGGAGCCGCACCAGGCGGTTGTATAGGTGTCGGCCACAAGGCAGGCGTCATGAGATGCGAACGTATCCGATAGCCATTTAAGACGGTACCACACGGGCAGATTATCCCAGAGAAGCCTGTATCTCTCGTTCGGCAGTGCCCAGATACCTTGTTCGACGCGTTCATTCATCTCTGCAAGGAGCTCTTTATAGAAGTCCACAACGGTCTTTGTCCCTCGTAATGTAACGATGAGGGCCAGGAAGAAGAAGGCATCAAAGGCCGTCATGGGAGCGGGCTTGTGAGCAGCCGTATCGAGCACGGCCTGCCAGAGCCGCTGGCCTTCTATGGAAAGCCGCCCTACTTCCATGCTCTTGTCCGTATCAAAGGGCTTTCCGCATGTCTGTTCGAGAAAGGCAACGTATTCACCGAGCTGCTTGCGCACATATGTCCTTGCCACATCCGGAAACTCGGTATGGCAGAAGGGTGTATCGAAGATGAAGAGAGGCACATTGAAATAGCGGGCATGCACCTCATACCATTTGAGAACGGTCCCGCAGATGTTGTTGCAGCAGATGAGCATGTCGGGCTTCGGCAGGCCGCCGATGGGCCCACCGTTCTCTCGGGCGCAGGCAATGTCCGCCCTGGCATATGAGCACAGGTCGGTGCTGTAGCCCAGAGCCTCCGCTTTCTCACAGAGATCGCTCCCCATGTGGGAGGCCCCAATCATTGCACCATAGTTCTCGGGATAGACCGGTATCACGTCCATGACAATGAGTGGCTCAACGGGTCCGCCGCTGGTGATCCAAGCCACCTTCTTTCCCGTCTGTGATGCCGACTTGGCATCGATGTAGTACTCGGTCATGATCTCCCGCATCCGCTTGGCGGATCTGAACTTCCTCATTTTCTTATCTGCATCGGGGGTGCTCATTATCTCACCTCATCTCTCTCGCGGCTCGAGCCGCTCCTGCATATAATCCAGTCACCATTCACTATCCACCAGTCACTCATGAAAGCATCTGCACAAAGGTCTCGAACCGTGTCAGCAACTGCCCTTCGGGCGGGAGCTGGCCTTCGATCTCAAGCAACATACTGGGTATGTTCTCCTTATCGAGGTACTCCTTGAGATAAGGATAATCGAAGCTGTGTGGGTCGCAGAACTTGAGCTGGAGGAAGATAACCCCTTGGACTTTATGCTCCCGTGAATATTTCACGAGGTTCTCACCGCGCCCTGTAATGGATGAATGCTTGGCCGGACAAATAATCCGGCTGAAATACCTATCGGCTATTGCCGACATGGGATCGCCCTCTTCGCCGATCGCCCCTTCAAAGTACCTCGAACCTGTGCACAGATCGTCCCATACTACCACCGCCCCTGCACGCTCGAGTAAATCGTATATATCCGGCTGGTCGCAGACACTGCCCACAAGCATGACTCTTTTCCTCGAAACTTTTGTTTCAGGTAATGGACCCTTGAGCTCTTGCATGAGTTCTTCCAGCATTTGAGCAGCCCTTTCCCGATCAAGGATCATGGAGGCCCTGACAATGGCATTCAGGTCACTGCCGGTTAACAGCGAGGTGTCCTTCGAGTGCAACTCATACAGGTATTTAAGTGATGAGCGGATGATATTGTATGTGTGTATTGATCTCCTGAGGTCATCATCGGTTATGATTTTGGAAAAGCCCTTTTCAAGTTCGTCCTTGAATTTTCTGAGAACATCCTCGAGATACTGCCTGGAGCTCTCGGTCGTAAGCTTGACCGGAAGCACGATATCGGCAAAGA
>JBEKLI010000043.1:0-8977 GCA_050010275.1 Desulfomonilia bacterium
GCGACCGTCCAGAATTACTCGGCATCCGAGTCAGCCATTAAGGACGTGGACATGGCTTCCGAGATGACAAACTTCACCAAGAGCCAGATCCTGGAACAGGCTGGCACTGCGATGCTTGCCCAGGCTAACTCGTCCTCACAGAACATCCTGACCCTGTTTAAGTAATAAGACTTCTTCGGGGATCACGGGGGTAACCCCGTGATCCCTATTGGAGAAAGGCGGGTATGGCCATGAAGATAGATTCTCTGAGCGCAGTACCAATTGATCCTTTCCGGATGGTAAGTGCCGGTGTTGGGTCTATAGCCATTGCCCAGGCATCTCAAGATACAAGCGAACAAACGCAAAAAGCTCTTCAGAAAGAAAAACCATCTGCCGAAGAGATCAAACAGGACATTGAGGCGATCAACACACAGCTCAAGTCCATGAACAGCTCCATACAGTTCGTCGTCGATGGAAAGACGAATGAAGTGGTGGTGAAGATAGTGGACGATGATACGGGAAAAGTGATCAGGCAGATACCGCCGGAAGATGTAGTCAAAATGAAAGAGCATCTCAAGGAGATGTCCGGGTTGCTTGTGGAGGAGAAGGCCTAGAATCAAGAGGTTTCAGGCCCCGATCAACATCGGGGCCTGAACTATATTCAGTAAGGCGAAAGGGGACCGTCATGGCAAATATAAGTTCAGTATCAGGCTTGGCATCAGGGGTGGATTGGCAGAGTCTGATTTCCCAGATGATGGCAGTCGAGCGGCAGCCTGAACAGCTCATGACGGCTCAGAAGACAAAGCTCAATGACCAGTACAATGAATGGTGCACAATAAACACCAAGCTCGCTGCCCTGCAGACGAGCGCAAGCTCTCTTGCCACACTAGATGACTTCAGTGTCTTCACCTCCAATGCAAGCGTCACCGGCGGAACGGACTCTAATGCAAACGATCTTGCTACTTTTACTGTAGGCTCGAATGCGTCCCCTGGTACCTATTCGCTGATCATAAACAATCTTGCTCAAGCAGAAAAACTGGGCTCCAAGAGCTTCAGTTCCCTTTCGGACGGTCTGAACATATCAGGGGACCTTGTGATTAACGGCCATACGGTGAATATTGCTGCCGGTGACAGTCTCACTAATATTCAGACCAAGATTAATACACTCAATTCCGGACAGAACCCCGCAGGGGTGATTGCATCCATAATTACCGTAGCACCAGGACAATATCAGCTTACCCTTACCTCACAGAACACAGGAAAGAATGGGATGACCCTGGCAAATGGTTCCGCAACCGATGTGCTGGGGGAGCTTGGTGTTGCAGACAGCTCCACCTCCTTACGGAATGCCGTTACTGGAGGTGCCCTGTCTTCAGTGTTTACCAGCTCTTCGGAATCGATCCAAGACCTCTTGGGACTAACGAGCGGGGCATCCGGCACAGTGACAATAGCAGGAGTAGGAGTCAACATTGACTTGTCAAGTAATTCCTTAGAAGATATCAAGAATACCATCAATGGAAATACAGACCTGCAGGCTGCTGGGATCAGTGCCTCTATTGTTCCGAAAACAAGCTCCGGGAGCACGACCTACATGCTCCAGATCAACGGAACTCAAACCTTCGGGGATTCCAACAACATCCTCCAGACCCTTGGTGTCCTCGAACAGGGCGCATCGGATGTGAATGGAGTCGTCGGGAACCAGCAAAATACCACGGGTGGATCAGCTATAACCAGTGATACACTCCTGAAGAACATCGACGGATACAGTACCTGGAAAGATACTGACACGATAGAAATCAAGGATACCAATGCTTCTATAGACACGAACTTCACCGTAACATCGAGCTCAACAGTGGGAGACCTGCTTTCAGCTATCCAGAATGCCTATGGAAATCAGGTCTCGGCCTATATGAATGGTAACGGCTCCATCGTGGTAGAGGACGACCGGTCAGGAACATCCAACCTTGCACTTTCATTGACGCCATCGAATTCGAGCCTCAATTTAGGGACTTTCGGTACTCCCACAACCATCAGGAAGCGCGAGATCGTTGCAGGTTCGGATGCCAGTATCACCCTTGATGGCAACACCATCACCCGAAGTACCAACCAGATAAATGATGTCATCGCCGGAACAACACTTAATCTTGTGGGTGCAAACCCGAGTGCAACGATTACACTAAACATTATACAGGATACTTCGGGTATACAGTCGAAGATTTCGGATTTCGTACAGAAATACAACGATCTCATGACAGAGATCACCAACCAGAACACCTATACCCAAAATACGAGCACCTCCAGCAGTACAACAACTACCATTACCACACCGCCGCTCTTCGCTGATTCTACATTACAGTCCATAAAAGGAATTATCCGCAATTCTATCCTTTCAGGCGTGTCAGGGGTCAGCTCAACGCTGGATCACCTGAGCCTGGTGGGGATCAGCATCGACAAGACCGGTCAACTCTCCGTCGACAGCACCAAGCTGAGCGGATATCTGACGACCAACTTCAATGATGTCGAGAACCTTTTTGTGGCTCAAGGCACGAGTACGAACAGCAACCTCACCTATATAACATCCGGGGACAATACTGCACCGGGAGCTTATCAGGTGCATATCATCAAGGCTGCCTCGAAGGCGAGTATCACAGGTAGTGTGTTAACAGGATCGTTGTCTCAAGATACCAACCTTACCATAACAGACAGTAACGGCCTAACGGCTCAATTAGTATTGAAATCCGGGTCGAATATCTCTGACATCGTCGATGCCATAAACGCTGAGGTCTCCGACCAAAAACAGCAGATTCTGGTTGGCTCAAACCAACTCTATGCAGATGAGGGAAAGGCAAGCTTCATCAGTGCAGACACAAAACTGAACAGCATCTATGATGAGAATGGGAATCCTGTTGCCCTTGCCAATGGTGACAATATCTCGTTTTCAGGGACTGACCGGAGCGGGAACACAGTGATGGGCTCCTTCGCGATATCCGATACATCCACACAAACTGTAGGGGATCTGCTTAGTTCCATTAACAATGCATATGGAGCAGGCTACAGTGCTTCAATAGATTCTCAGGGCCGGATTACCATCAAGGATTTGACTGCCGGCACCTCCGAGCTTGCGCTCAATATCACCTCAGATAGCCTTGATTTCGGTACAATCGGCGTGAATCCCACTGCGGGAGACGGATCCCAGAGCGGCAGATATGCCATGGACATCACAGCTTCAGATAACAACGGTGCGTTAGAACTTACGAGTAATAGCTATGGAGACCACAACTTTACTGTTACAACCACCGGTCAAGACCTTGGGATCGCCAGCACTTCTTCCGGTGGGAATGATGTGAAAGGGGAGATCAGATTGGGCGGTTCCAGCACATGGATGACCATGACCGGATCCGGTCAGACTTTGACAGGTGATGCGAACCAGGGTGTAGATGGCCTGGAGGTGAAATACACCGGTACAAGCGCCGGCACGATCTCCGACAGCACCAACACCTTTGACTTTACCTTCACAAAAGGTGTCGGCAGTGTGCTGAGTCAGGCACTTGAACAAATGAGTGATTCCGTAACCGGGTATGTCACTAAAACTGAGCAGTCGCTCCAGACACAGATGAGCAACA
Source organism: Desulfomonilia bacterium (assembly GCA_050010275.1). Taxonomy (GTDB): domain Bacteria; phylum Desulfobacterota; class Desulfomonilia; order UBA1062; family UBA1062; genus MWEI01. The sequence continues at coordinate 3,603 of JBEKLI010000043.1, forward strand.
TAGATAAAAATATTAGTGATATGGAAGAGCGCATTACCCAGGATCAGGAGGCAATGACCCAGAAATATGTTCAAATGGAGACCCTGATTTCCCAGCTCCAATCCCAATCGTCTTGGCTGACCAGCCAGATCAATTCGCTGACCAGCAACAGCAGCATGTTGTTATGACCTCATAGAGCAGGGCATATGGGGTAAATGGTATCCCTAATCTTTAACACGATAGTGCCGGTTTCGTCCTGTTCCATGAGGAGCGCCAGGCTGTAGTATGCAGGCCGTGTAAAACGGACCTTCATGCCATCGGGTAATATGGCATACAGGATGTTGTCATCACCAATACAGAGCTTGGTCGGGTCAAGTGGATACGTCTCCAGGGTATTCAGTCTTATATAGAGCCCTATAGTCGGGTCACCTCTAATGGCCGATATAACGAAAGGCGTATCCTCCACTTCGATGTAACAAAGCTCATCGCTTATGACGATCCGGTGCCTGCCTAGTTCATCGGTATCAAGGGCTTCACAGAATGCACGCAGCACAAGGGGGTTGATGATCTCGCAACCTTCATAGAACCACTTACCTTCCTTGTCTATCCTGATCCTGCAGCCTTCAGTTACATCCCTCAGTTGACGGTCCATGTGAGCTCCTGCATGTAAGTGAATTATGAGTTTAATATCATAGCATGCTTTGAGGAAAATTACACTTGCTCCTCTGATCCGCATATCGATTAATTGCTTGACTAGAAATAACCGTCAAGGCAAAATGATATACAATCTAATCTCTTCAAAGGGTTAACATATGGGGAAGAACCGGAAACAAGAGATAATTATCGATGCCGCACTGGAGGTCTTTCGTGAGCGGGGTTACGCCAATGCCCGGATGGCTGATATTGCACGCAGGGCACGGGTCTCCTATGGGCTTGTGTATCATTATTTCGGGAGCAAGGAGGTCCTCTTCGAAGTCATCGTGGAATCCTGGTGGGACGCCCTCTATACCATGATGGACAAAGAGATTTCATCTGCTGCAAACATTCAGGACAAGCTGGTGAACATCATCGAGTTCTTCCTTAATACCTACGGTCAGAAACCCAATCTTATGTCTATCTTTGTCAGCGAGGTTTGCAGGAGTTCGGTTTACCATACCGAAGAAGGTCTCTCGAAATTCCTGAAGTTTTTCAGCCTGTGCGAACGGATTATGGCTCAGGGTCAGGAGAGTGGGTTCTTGGGCAAAGAGATCCCCCCGCATCATCTCACCTATATCTTCTATGGAGCCATCGAGACATTTATTTCAGTCATGGTGCTTGGCAAGGAGCCCCTTACCAAGAAACGACAAGAACGTGCCACCAATGCCATCCTTAAGGTCTTTATCGATGGGGCACGGGCGCGTGCGGTATGAAGGCCTGAATGATAACCCCCTGACGATTACCCTGTTCCCTGGTGCATCTCACCACAGGTAAGGAGGCATCGGATGCAGGATTCGAAGAACAAGGTAATCATCTGTGCAGCCCTTGCCGGCCCCTTGACCATGAAGCACCAGAATCCTGCTGTGCCCTATACCCCGAAAGAGTTCGCCGATGAGGCAGCAAAGAGTTATGCCGCCGGTGCAGCAATGGTCCATGTGCATGCCCGGGATGATGCCGGCATCCCCACCCATGAGATCGATCGTATCAGGGCCACCCACGATGCCATCAAAGAGAAGACCCCGGAGCTTATCGTGAACTTAAGTTCTGCAGTCGGCGTCGGCAGGAAACCTGAAGATAGGATAGCACAGATACTTTCAATCAAGCCTGCAATGGCATCTCTGAACACCAACACCATGAACTTCAGTATTATTGACAGGAACACAGGAAAGATCATCATTGATGCAATCTTCGAGAACACCTTCGCCATGCTGCAGGATTTCGGCAAGGCCATGGAGGAAAACGGCATAAAACCCGAGATAGAGTGCTATGATATCGGCGGGATTGATAATACCTTGATGATAGCCAAGCAGGGGTTCTTTAGCTCTCCCATGAACTTCAATTTCGTCTGGGGTGTTGCAGGGGGGCAGAGGTTCAGGCCTGAGGCATTCATAACTATGGTTAATGCATTGCCCCATGGGGCAAACTTCACCACATGCGGTGTTGGATTGGACCAGTTTCCGGCCATTACCATGAGCTGTCTCATGGGCGGCCACATGAGGGTTGGATTCGAAGACAATATCAGGCTGCCTGACGGCAGCCTTGCCAAAGGCAGCTTTGAGCAGGTTCTGTGGGCTGTGAAGATCGCCTCGTCCCTTGGCAGGGAGCCGGCGTCGCCGGAAGAAGCGAGGCAGATCATGGGTATCGTACAGAAATGAGGGCACTGGTCTTTGATAATGATTCAACGAACGGGTAAAGACCAGACTGCTTTAGGGGTATTGTGATGAGGGCGGGTGCTCGGTGGATGATAGCTCTTACCTGTTGTATCTTGGTCATACCCTTGTGCGCTCAAGCAAATGTGACTTATACAGTAAAGAGTGGTGACACGCTTGTTAAGATTGCCACGCAGTATTTCCCTTTATCCGAATCATATACCAAGGGTGAATTTGTTGATGAGATAAAGAAGCTCAATAACATTGGCATCAAAGGCATATCCCCCGGTCAGGTTCTCACCATCCCGGTGGTCAGAACCGAGCCAGTCAAACCACATAGTGTAAAAAGACCTAAAACCTTTAAGGCGTTGGGGCTCTATGCTAACCAGTGGACAGCGGGCTCCCGCCAGGTCCTTAGCATTTCTGAGCAAATCAAGAGATATGGTGCCAATACCTTGGTGTTCGATGCAAAGGAAGTTCAGGGGCTCCCCACCTATAAGAGTGTGGTACAGCAGCAGTATACGGGCCTTTCTTCATATGACTACTCCATCAAAGATATAGCCAAGCTGGTGGACTACCTGCACAAGAAGAACATCCATGTGGTTTCACGCGTATGCATGTTCAAGGATCTTCACAACTCATCAGCCAATCAGAAATGGAGGTTCGACAAGGATTGGGTAAACCCTGCCAATAAGACCGTGCAGGAATACAACCTCGCCATTATTCGCGAGTTGATGGGTTTCGGTGTCGACGAGATCCAGATCGATTATTTCAGATATCCTACAGACGGGAAGGCCAATACCGGCATCGAGGGCAAGTCGCGGAGCGACGTATTGACGGAATATGCCGCCCGTATTCATGAGTTGACATCAATGAACGGGGTGCTCCTGTCACTGGATATGTTCGGCATAGTGAACTGGCTGAAAGATGAGGATATCAGGACCCTAGGACAGGATGTGCGTAAGCTTAAGGATCATTTCGACATCATCTCGCCCATGTTGTACCCATCTCACTTCCCCAGCGGCTTTTCCGGTGAGAAGAACCCTGCAGACAAGCCGTATTACTTTGTAAGCAGAGGGATCATCAGGATGAAGGCCCTCGTAGGCGATCGGGTAACCATCAGGCCCTGGCTCCAATCGTTCCCCCTGCGTATCACTATCGGCTACAATCCGGCCTACATCGAGTCACAAATCAAGGCGGCTGAGGATTCCGGGTCAGTGGGGTGGCTGTTGTGGAGTCCCGGCAACCACTACGATGAGGCTTACAGGGCCATGGATGACCTGGCTCGACGGGGAAAGACAAATACCTTGAATACGAATCAGGCTAAACAGTAAAGGGTGGTATTTCAGGCTGGTTGAACTGCCAGGTTCCCCTTCAATTCGGGTGTCATGATCTGTTCCAGCTTAAGCCTCTGGCTTTCAAATTCATCCGGATCGGTTGTTGGGTTGAATTTAATCATACTGCCATATGAGAGACTGACCCGCGCAAATGGTTTCGGGAAGAGAAAATTGTCCCAGCTATTAAAATACCATGCCTTGTCGGCATCGGTATATAAGGGCACGATGACCGCATCAGCAGCATGAGCCAGGCGGATCACCCCTGCCTTGATTTTTCCAGCAGGTCCTCTCGGTCCATCAACAATATGTGCAGCCAGGTGTGATAATTTGAAACAATCGATCATTGCCTTCAAGGCCTCGGTCCCACCCCGGGAAGAAGATCCAAGTACAGGGTTCCATCCGGTCCGCCTGGCTACACCGGCAATGATCGTCCCATCCGTACTCTTGGAGATCATGAGAGGCGGGTGGTATTCCTCAAAGATCTTACAATATCGTATCGCTGTAAAAAACTGCTGGTGCCAGACACTGAGAAGCACGTTTCCGCCCTGTTTCAGGTAATCCATCCATTCCTTCTCATGTGTGATCGTGTAACGGAATGTGGCACTGTAAATGCGGATAAAGCGGTAGAGAAAAGAGAGGAATACTTCTGATGTGATAATATCCTTGGATTTAATCGACATGAGCCTCCTTAATTTCCATTACATTACCATTGCTTAAAAAGGATGTGGAAAGAGTTCTTTCATAATGAAAAGGAATTTTACGGGTAAGGATGCCGGGTGTCAATCCGAGAGTTCCGCAAGGATTGGAGAATACATTTTTTTACAAAGAATGATTCAGTGGGGCCCTCGCCCCTTTGGGCAGCCTTGGGCTGTCCAATTCGGCCATCCATGCCGAATTGTATTGTATTACGCAGTGGAAGGGGTATCGTGTCTACAGCGAAAGAGAGGAAAATTATGGAACGTATTGTCGAGCAACAGGCTAATATCAAGCGCACGCGTAAGAGGATCTTCACTCTGCTTACCCAGTGTATCGCGGACATCCGAATGACTGTCACCGCATCGGGCCTTGAAATGCTGGATGTAGGCGTCGGGGTCGAGAGGCATCAGACAACGGCGAATTCATACATCGTTGATCTGAAGTTGTGCATATAAAAGTCTTTTTAAGAAACTCCTCTACAGGGAGCCAGAGAGGCTCCCTTTTTTGTTATCATTTCAAAAATTAACCAGATAAGCCTTTACAATCAAAATCCATCGAGGGGGGATTGTATGGTAAATATGAAGAGAGATGTCCATGAACTGTCACAACAGCTCCTGCACAAGGAATATGACTCTCTATCTCCACGTGAACAACCTGTCATCCGCCTCATTTCTCAGCGTCTGTATGTAAGCCGGGATGTTGTTACGGAACTTGAACAGAGTCTTTCATTCGGGCAGCGCATGGCTGATCGGGTGGCTTCATTTGGCGGATCATGGACATTCATTCTACTCTTTTTTGGGGTAATGGTGTTCTGGATTGCGATTAACTCGTATGTGCTGATTCAATGGCAGAGGCATTTCTTTGATCCATACCCATACATATTATTGAACCTTGTATTGTCTATGATGGCTGCCATACAGGCGCCGATCATCATGATGTCACAAAACCGACAGGCGGCTAAGGATCGGGCAGATGCTACTCATGATTATGAGGTGAACCTGAAGGCTGAGTTGGAGAT
>JBEKLI010000044.1:0-8942 GCA_050010275.1 Desulfomonilia bacterium
GTGACATCCTAAAAGACCACAATTCTAAAATTATTTAAAGCTTATCCGTGCCCATCCTCCCCTTTCCCTTGACTCTCCCATCAGTGGCGAATTATACAAACAACGTGGATACTGCCTACCGCAATGTCATCTCCTTTGTCGCCCGTGGAACGAACAGCGGAAAGACGTATCTCCTTGAACATCTCATCACCGAACTGAAGAGGCGGGGCAGGAAGGTCACAGCAGTTAAGCATGCCATGCACCAGCATTCCGTGGACCCTCAAGGCAAGGATACATTCAAATTTGCTGCCAGAGGCGCTGATCGCATCATCCTGTTCTCACCGGATGGTCTCCTGATGTACGAGCCGAAGCACCCTGAAAACGACTACCTTTACACTATTGCATCCCAAGATATGGATATTGTCCTGGTCGAAGGGTTCAAGGCCGGGCCCTTTAGAAAGATCGAGGTATTCAATGAAGAGATCTACACCACACCCTTGTGTGTGGAACAGCCTGACCCCGACTACATCGCCATTATCAGCCGGGAAACCATGGACATCAGTATTCCGCACTTTCGTTTTGAGGATATCGATGCAATCGTAGCTTTCATTGAAGAGAGAGCGGGGTTGAAAATGAATAGGTGATAATCCGTCATGATCTACCCCCCTTGTTTGACTACCCCTCGACCAATCATCCCTTCCATACCCAGGTAAACTGTGTTAATGGCTCAGATCTATGCTGATCGTGCAGCTGAAACCCAAAAAGGAAATGCCTGTGCTCCTCGGGCATCCATGGATATATTCCGGGGCAGTGGACAAGGTCCAAGGTGAACCGGAGATGGAGCATCTCTGCAGGGTGCTGGGCTCCAGGGGGCAGTTCATATGCCAGGGAACATATAATCCCATTTCTCAACTGGCGGTGCGTGTACTCACCCTCGGCAAAGAGCCCATTGATAAGGCCTTTTTCGAGGCAAGGATAAGAAACGCCATTACACTACGTGAACGGATCATCCCTGCGGACACGAGCTGCTACCGCATCATCAATGCCGAGGGAGACCTTTTGCCGGGCTTGGTGGTGGACCGTTACAACGACGTGCTCGTTCTGCAGGCCGTTACCCCCTTCATGGATGAGATCAAGGGAGACCTTGCAGAGATCCTGAAATCAGAGCTGCCCTCCTGCAGTATCTTCGAGCGCTCCGACTCCAAGACGCGCTCCAACGAGGGCTTCAGACCTTCCATCGGTCCTCTCCATGGCAACATGGAGAGCCAGGACCTTGTGGTACATGAGCGGGGCATTGCCTTTGCGGTAGACATCTTCACGGGCGACCGCACGGGCTTTTATCTAGAACACAAAGAATCCAGGCACAAGATCATGCCTTACGCCCATGATAAGGATGTGCTCGACCTGTTCTCCTACACCGGTTCTTTCTCGGTGTGCGCTCTTCATGCGGGCGCCAAATCGGTCATCTCGGTGGACTCTTCCGCCCCTGCACAGGTCCAGCTCAAGAAGAACATGGAGATCCACAAGATCAAGCCCTTTGTCTGGCGGCATATCAGAGACGATGTTTCACGGTTCCTGAACGATGAGCAAGGGAGCTTCGACCTCGTGCTCTGCGATGCCCCGGCCTTCGGCAACGAGTATGAGGAGCATTCAAAGACCGTCTCCCTCGCCATGGCCCGGCTCAGGCCGGAGGGCATCCTCTTTTATCTTGCGCCGGTCACCGGCCAGTTCAGCCCTGTGGACCTGCTCAAGGCAATCAGCCGGGCCGCCAAAGGCCTCTCCCGCACAGCGAAAGTGCTGGAACCCCTCTCTCAGTCTCCGGACTTCCCCTCTCTGCCCTCACACCCCCAGGGCATGCATCAGAGCGGGTTTGTGGTGTACGTGGAGTAGCAGAAAGAAGGCCAAATAAAATTTTTTGAATAATGGGCCTGCCACTACTTTCAGGAGTCACCCTGTAACTAATTCCATTTCTTAATCAAAGATGATATCGAGGAGCCGATGACGATGACAACACAATTCGGCAGGATGGCCGAATTGGACGTCCCGAAAGGACGCCTTTAGGCGAAAGCCATGGATGGCCTGAGTCAAATTTTCGCAGGATAGCGAAAATTGTCGCACCGCAGGTGCGCCCGAAGGGCGAAAGCCATGGATGGCCTGAAACAAAGAGAGCGCTTTGATTGAGAAATGGAATAACAGTCAGCCCATCTTGCTTTCAAGCTGCCTGCCACCGAGTACGTGGAGGTGGAGGTGCATGACGATCTGGGTGGCGTCCGTGCCGCAGTTCACTGCGATCCGGTAGCCCGACTCGCTGACACCATTCTTTTTGGCAACCTCCTGGGCGGCCTTAAGCATGGAGAACCATATCTCTTTATCATCGAGGTCATTGAGTGTTGCATAGTGCTTCTTGGGCACTACAACTACATGAACCGGGGCCAGAGGCTGGATATCGTTGAATGCATAGACAAGCTCGTCCTCGTATACCCTGGCGGAAGGAATCTCTCCCTTGACGATCTTACAGAAGATACAATCCATCTTCATCCTCCCATGGTTGAAGTATTCTTACCTATCACACATATAATGACCCCCCAACTTAAGCCTCTGCCCCTAAGACCAGGGGGAGAGGGTATGGGTGAGGGGCCTATTGCATTATTAATACCTCAAACTTTAAAAAAAGTATGCGACAACCGGACAGCCTCATGCACATCCACCCGGCCCTCATAGATGGCTTTGCCCACGATGGCCCCGTAGAGGCCTTCCACCTGCAGAAGCGCCTTGAGATCATCTATGGAGCTGACCCCTCCCGAAGCGATAACCGGTGTCTTGACCTCGGCGGCAAGTGCTGCAGTGGCGTCGATATTAGGGCCGGTGAGCATGCCGTCGCGGGAGATGTCGGTATACACGATGAATGCCGGACCACACTGCTCGTAGTGCCTTGCCAGATCCATGGCTCTCCGCTCGGTGATCTCTTTCCATCCCTTAACGGCCACCTTGCCGCCGAGCGCGTCGATCCCAATGCCGACCCTGCCGGAAAAGGCCTTCAGTATGGCCTCTGAGGTCTCAGGGTCCTTGGCTACAACAGTGCCCAGGATCACATAGCTTACCCCGAGTTCGAAAGCCCGCCTTGCATCGTCGATCGTGCGGATGCCGCCGCCCAGCTCCACCTCCACATCCACTGCAGAGCAGATCGCCTTGATGGCCTGTACATTCATGCCTCTTCCAGCCACCGATCCGTCGAGGTCCACTACATGAATCCTTTTGGCGCCTGCATCGGCAAAGGATTTTGCAATACCGGAAGGGTCTTGGCTATAGACCGTCACCTCTTCGAATCTGCCCTTCTTCAGCCTCACCACCTGCCCCTGGTGCAGGTCTATGGCCGGGATGATGATCATGCTAAAAGACCCTCAAACTCCTTGACCCACCAGCTCTTGAATAACATGGAATATCTCAGGAGATATATCTTGTCATCCGACGCCCTGACCTTATAGTATTCATCGGGGAAGAAGCTCGGGTCCTGATAGGCTTCGTTCCAATGATCCAGGATTACCTCGATCTCAAGACCCGTTCCTCTCAATTCGAACCAGACCGGCTGACCTGGGTGCCGATGGCTGTCAAATGTCTTCACCCGGGTATGCTGAAATCTCATAGGTGGGCTTTTGTTGAGGGTATGTCGGTGCCCGTGATGGCGGAAGCCTCCTTGAAGGCACGTGCAAAAGCCTTGAAGCAGGCCTCGGCCAGGTGATGGCCGTTCCCGGATGCGAAGATGGTCATGTGCATGGTAATGCCTGCCCGAAAGGCCAGTGATCGGAAGAATTCGGGTATGAGCTCAAGGTCAAGGTCGCCTGCCTTGCCGTGGAAGACATCCTCGCCGTGGATGACAAAGAACGGTCTCCCCGAGATATCGAGACATACCTCGACTAATGCCTCGTCCATGGGGACCTTGGCCAGACCGTACCTGGTAATCCCGCGCTTCTCGCCTAGGGCACCCTTGATCGCATTTCCCAGTACGATGCCGATGTCCTCCACGGTGTGGTGCAGGTCCACGTGCACGTCGCCCTTTGCCTCCACCTTGAGCCCGATACCAGCATGTTTGGCAAAGGCATCGAGCATATGCGACAGGAACCCTGAGGGTATGTTCAGGCTGAAACTACCCCCGTCCAGGCAGATGTTTACCGAGATCTCGGTCTCTTTGGTTTTTCTGGTGACTGTGGCCTCTCTCATACACCCCCCTTAACGGCATCCTTAAAGGCGGCAATGGCCGTATCGATAGATCCCGTGTCCGGGACCCCGCCCTGGGCGAACAGATTCTTGCCGCCACCCCTGCCGCCCACGGCCTCCATGATCTTCTTCATGATCTTTCCTGCATTTACTTTACCGGCAAGGTCGTTCGTGACCATCACCATGAAGGTAGCCTTGCCGCTTGCGGGTGAAGCCATGAATACCACGCCCGAGCCGATCTTGTCTTTGATTCTATCTCCGAGCGATCTTATCTGGTCGATCTCCTCCACTTCCACATGCTTTATCACCACGGTAAAGCCGTCCAAGGCATATTCTTCTTCGCCCGCCTTGGCCGGGGTGCCGGTGGCAATACGGATATTGAGGTCCCTTATGGCGTTCTCCTGCTCCTTGATCTTGGCCTGCAGGGTGCTGATGCGATCAAAGATCTCTGAAGGCGCACACTTGAGGCGCTCCGCCATACCGGAGACAAGCTTGGTAAGGGACTGGAGGTGCTCCAATGAGCGTGTGCCGGCAATGGCCTCGATCCTGCGCAGGCCCGCAGATACACTCGATTCGGACACCACCTTCACCAGGCCGATCCGGCCCGTGGATCTGCAGTGCGTGCCGCCGCAAAGCTCTACCGATACACCGCCGCCCATGGTCACCACCCGCACCTCATCACCGTACTTTTCCGTGAAGAGCGCCATGGCGCCCTTGGCAAAAGCCTCATCTTTTGAGAGGATCTCCGTCTTAACGGGCAGATCTTCCAATACGAGCTGGTTCACTTTTGCCTCAACCTTTTCCAACTCATCGGAGCTCAAGGCGGCAAAGTGGGTGAAGTCGAACCTGAGCCTGCTATCGGTAACCAGAGAGCCCGACTGGTGTACATGATCGCCCAGAACATCACGCAGGGCCTTCTGAAGAAGGTGGGTGGCGCTGTGGTGGCGCATGATGCTCTTGCGCCTGCTCGCATCCACTGAAAGCTTGACATGCTGTCCCTTTGAGAGCCTGCCCGATTTTACACGCACGCGATGGACAATCATATCATTCTCTGCCTTGGTGGTATCGAGTACCTCGGCATCCCCTTCTTTGGAGGTTATAGTCCCTGTATCGCCCACCTGACCCCCGGACTCGCCGTAGAATGGGGTGACATCCGTGACGACATAGACCTCTTGCCCCTGACCGGCCTCATCTGCAGGGGCCGTCATGCCGTCTCCGGCTATGGTCTGCATCTCAAGGATGCTCACATCCGCCTCCAGGGTATCATAGCCCACGAATCTCACGCTATGCCCTGCTGCAGATGCGCTGAAGGCATCCGATGTCTCGGTAAAGGTACCGAAAGCGGATGCCCCGCGGGCCTTTTCCCGCTGGAGCTCCATCTGGGCCTCAAAACCGGCCGAGTCGATACCGAATCCGGCCTTGCGGGCGATGTCCTCGGTGAGGTCCACAGGGAAACCGAAGGTGTCGTAAAGGGCAAAGACCTCGAGACCGGGGATAAACGTCTCACCCTTGGCCTTCAGGCCGGAGAGGATGTCAGAATGTTCCAAATCTATTCCAGAGGGCTGTAGATGAGCTTGATGAGTTATACCTGGCTCTAGCAGGAGATCACTGCGGATTTGATAATCCAACGTATATAAAGGCCAAGCGTTATGTGGAGGGATGTTAAATGCCTATTCTAGTATTTGATACAGAGACAACTGGCTTACCAATCTGGCGTTCACCGTCCACCGATCCGGCGCAGCCTCACATCGTCCAGCTTGCCGCCTCGCAAGCTCCTGCGCGTCCGCATATCGAGATCAGCGAGCAAGCCCTCGCCAAACTTCATCCCCATCAGGCTAAAACTGTCGCAATGACGGACACGCCTTCTCCAGACCTGCCAAATCTCGAGCAGCGCCCCGCGGAAATCAGCTTGGCCGCTACTTCCACGGGTCCTGCCAGGCCCAAACTCGAGATCAATGCCGGCTCCACTCCTCGCGTGGCATCCCGCAAGCAGACCGGTGACGCCGCTGCACCGGAAGTTCCCGCCGTACCATCTGGCGTGAACGGTGGAGCGCCCAGCACGCTCATCGCACTTTCAGCGAATCCCGCGCCTCCGGTTCCCGTCGTTCCTGTGCCTCAAGGCAATCTCGCCGCGCGCGTCGCCATATCTCCCGAGGGCAAACCCGGCGCGCCGGGTAATTCGCCAGGGTCTACTACAAAATCCGGAAGCGGCGATTCGCATGGAAACGGCGTGGAGGGGGCAGGGAAGAGCGACATCGGCATCAGCATCAGCGGCGGCTCTCCAAAGCCAAACGCAAACTCCTCGGGTCTTGGCGGTGTGTTAAAGCTCAGCCTTCCGAAATCCCAAACGGGCCTGAAGCGTCCCGATCCGAATGCCGCCGCCGATGACCCGCCCGAGCGCACCGGCCCGCCGAATTTTGCCGCTCTGCCACCCGGCGCGAAGCCGGAGCAGATCTTTACTTCGCGCCGCGTCTACTCCATGAACATCAACATGCCCAATCTGAGCAGCGCCACGGGCAGTTGGATCATCCACTTCTCCGAATTGCACCTCGGTGGCACTGCCGCGCATAGCCATGGCGAAGTCAACGCGCCCCTGGCTCTGCGCAAGGTTGATCCAAAATATCCGCAAACTCTGGTTCAGGATCACGTGGAGGGAGAAGTGATCCTCTACGGCGTGATTCGCCAGGACGGTACCGTGGACAGCATTCAGCTTGTGCGCGGCATCGACCCGCAGCTTGACGCGTATGCCATCGAGGCTTTCGCGCAGTGGAAATTCCAGCCCGCCACCAAGGAAGGCCAGCCCGTCGACCTCGAGGCCATCGTCTACATTCCCTTCCGCGGCCCCGAGCGCCGCTGATTCCTCAGCGCGCATGAGGCTGACGTCCAACAACTCCGCCCGTGCCGTCAACTGGGAAATTTGGTTTCGGAAGTTCTACCGCGTAGGTTAAAAGCCCGACTCCTGCAATTTCACTAGCGTGTACAGCGCATGATTCACCGGCGTCGCCACACCCATCTGCTCTCCCAGCCGCGCCACATACCCATTCAAGGAATCAATCTCTGTGCGCTTTCCCCGCGCCATGTCCTGTGCCGTTGACGATCGCGTCCCGCTCATCTGCTCGGCAATCTTCAGAGCACCCGCGAGTGCCGCCTTGGAATCCTCCAAACCGGGCGGGTGGATTCCCTTTGCGCGAGCCACCGCCAGCACTTCATCGACCAGGGTTTCGATGATGCGGCGTGCGCCTGAACTCGCGAATATTTCCCCATAGGTTACGCGGCCCAGCGCTGAAATCGCATTCAGCGCGCAGTTCCAGATCAATTTGGTCCAGAGCTCTCCTTCAATATTCTCTGAAATCCGGCACGGCACCTTCGCCTGCAGGAAAAGACTTGCGATTTTCTCGGTTCGCGTATTCTTTGGTCCCACCACCAGGTCTCCCCGGCCCAGGTGCTTCACGTGTCCCGGCGGAGACATTGCAGCAGCCACATACACCACGGCCGACAGCGCATCAATGCCCGCAGCCGCCCGAATCTCCTCCGCGTTGTTCACGCCATTCTGCAGACTCACCACAATCGCCCCGGGCGAAATGTGACGCGCCAGACTTTTCGCCGTGCTCGCCGTGTCCGTTGTCTTCACGCAGAACAAAACCACTTCCGCCCCGGCCGCGGCCGCAATCTCCATGGATGCCTCGGGATGCACCGTCTCCCGAAACTGCACTGTGTCTAATTGCAGGCCGGAGTTCTTCACCGCCTCCGCAAACGCCTGCCGCCCGATCATCGTCACCGGTGCGCCCGCCCGCGCCAGCATCCCGCCAAAATATCCACCGACAGCCCCGGCTCCAAGCACGGCGAGTTTCGGCCATTTTGTTTCGCCACTCATCGGGCAATCACCTGAACCAGCCTATCGATATCCTGCATTGTGTTGTACAAGTGCGTGGAAACTCGAATGTTGCCTTCTCGCAAACTGGCAATCACCTTCTCTTTCTTTAAGCGCGCATAAATATCCTGAGTTCGCTCTAAAGTGTGCGCCGCAAAGCAGGCATAGGGACCCCGGCGTGCGGTTTCAAGTGGGCTGGTCCTTACGCACTGATCCCGAGGAAGAGATTCGTACAGGTGTGCCATGAGTTTCTGGTTGTGCCCAGCAACTGTCTCGACCCCCACGTCGTGCAGAAAGTGCAGCGAGGCTTCCCATCCCGCTAGATTGAAATAACTCGCTGTTTCGGAGGCATCCCAACCCCGCGCCCCTGCGGCGGCTTTCGGGTCCTCAAAAATCAGCGCACCAAAATGATTCAACCCTTCGATCCCTTGCCAGTAGAACGGACCTGGCCGGAAGCTTGCAATCAGCTCGCTTTTTCCCCAGAAGAATCCTGAACCGTAAGGCCCCAGCAGCCACTTGTAGCCGGAACACGTGATAAGGTCCGCGCCCAGTTGGCGGACATCCATGGGAATCGCGCCGCAGCATTGGCTTACGTCCAGCGCGAGGAGCGTCCCTTGCGCGCGACATGCCGCGCCCAACTTCGGCGCGTCCAGCATTGAGCCATCATCGAATCGCACCATGCTTGCTGATACCACGCGTGTTCGCGGTTTCAGCGCAGCGATGAAGTCCTCCGTCGCAACCCAGCGCCCAGACGGTGCAACAAGCTTGAGTTTGGCCCCTTCTCGCGCTTCCATTGGCTTCCAGGTCGTGTACTGCACCGGGAATTCGCGATGGGCGGTCAAGATTTCATCTCCTCGCTTCCAATCGAGGCCATAAG
>JBEKLI010000045.1:0-8916 GCA_050010275.1 Desulfomonilia bacterium
ATGTTGAACTGGAGTAGCTCGAGATAGTCGCGGATGCTCTCCTGTGGGGTGTGGCGCACAAGCTTATCTCGTTCTGTTACCGTGAAGGAGTTTAAAGCAATCCAGAAAGGGGTCATGAATTCATTGAGGTATTTGAATACCCCATTGAAGTATATCCCGTTGGCCTTGAGCTTTTCCTGGGTGGCCCCGCCTATGGTGAGACTTAGTCCCATGAGTCTTTCAATGCCTTTGAGAACAGCACCATAGCTCTCAAAACTTAAACCCGTCGCTTCCTTGATGTCTTCCATTGTCCCCCCGGATCGAAACTCTCTACTGCTGTTTTGTCTTGGCCTGGGGCTTGTCCTGGATTGAGAAATAGTCATCCACACGCTTGAAGTTCTCATCAACGGATTTCTTGAATTCGTCGCGGCCTTTCTTGTAGGTGGTAACCCATTCGCCCATCACCCTCTTGAAGTCCTGCGGCACCCAGTTTGCCTGGCTGAAAAAGGTGCTGAGCATCTTCTCGGTCTGGTCCTGGAGCATGACCATTGCGTTGTAGCTGTTATTAAAGGTGCTCTTGTGGAAATCGATCATTTGTTTGACAACAATTTTCTGTTCCATGACACTTCTCCTTTCCCTTGCTTTTTATCTTTACAACCTGTTTTTTAACTTTATAATCTTATAATTTGCCGGGCAGGTCTTTCATCAGCTCCCTTTGAATCTATCGAAGAAATCTTCGACCTTGGCATACCCCTCATTCATAGCCTTCTTGAAATCATCACGGCCTTTCTTGTATACACTCGTCCATTGGTCCAGCACCTTCCTGCCCTCGTCGCTCATCCCGGGGGTCTGTTCGACAAATGTCTTCAAGAGCTTTTCCGCCTGATCCTGGAGCATGACCAGGGTGCCGAAGCTGTTGTCAAAAGTCGTCTTGTAGAACTGGATAACCTGCTTTGCCATATCCTTTGGATAATTCATGGCTATCGTCTCCTTAATCATGAATCATGATAGGTTAAGATTATTTGGCAATGTATTCCTCAACCTTTTTGTATCCGTCCTCCACCACCTTCTTGAAGTCTTCACGCCCCTTCTTGTAGGTGCTTACCAGGGTGGTGAAGGCCTTCTTTCCATCTGCAGGAAGCCATGGCGCCTGATCCACAAAGGAGTTCACCATCTTCTCCATCTGATCCTGCAGGGTAATGAGCATGTTGAAGCTGTTGTCGAATGAAGTCTTGTGCAATTCAACCATCTGTTTCACGAGTTCCTTGTTTTCCATAAGTACCTCCCTTGTGTAATTGCTAAAGTTTTCTGAAGAACTTCTCTTATAATAGTGGCAAAGAACGGTTTGTCAAGGGGGAATATGTTGCAATGCAGCAAAAAATGTTGCGTCCGCTTTTGGGTAGAACCATATATAATTAATCATATCTAATATATTATTCGATAGTTATTATCGATTAAATGTGATCCGATGGGATTTTACTTAATAAATTGTTGCGATGTGACAATTTGTGTGATAATGTGGGCATATTGGATGAGGAAACCATGGGTGATATCATTGTCCTTAAAAAATATGCAAGCAGGCGGCTCTACAACCCTTTGAACAGCTCCTATGTCACGCTGAACCAGGTGGCGGACCTCATCAGAGCGGGTAAGGACATAAAAGTCCTTGATGCCAAGACCAATGAGGACGTCACGGCGTTCATCCTCACCCAGATCGTCATGGAAGAAGCAAAGAACAAGAATGCCTTGTTGCCGGTTCCCCTTCTGCATCTCATCATCCGTTACGGCGCTACGGTCCTCCAGGAGTTCTTTGAGAAACACCTCCAGGACACGATCAACTCCTACCTCCAGTACAAACAGGCCTTTGACGATCAGTTCAGCAAGTGGCTGAACATGGGTGTGAATTATTCCGAGATGACACGCAATTCCATGAAGGGCCTTTCGCCATTCCCGGGATTCTCACCCCAGAGGGGCCCACGACCTCCGGAGAAACCCGGCAAAAAGAAAAAGGGTTGATTCGGCTTCATCCCCCCCTCTTCCTAAATTATCGACGTGCGGGTTCTTTCAAGCAGTGCTCATCTGTGGAGAAGTTTCGGTATTTACGCTCCGCCTGGCCCCGTACGTAAGGGCGTTTGCGAGCCCGATCTTTTCAAGGGTGAATCTCAAGGCCGGCGGCCAGTGGTCCTTGAGCGCCTTTCGCCCCATAAACACGGATATATGTCCCGCATCCTCCACAACCGTCTGGAAGATATCCTCGGGCTTTGTTGCCACGTATGAACTCATGTTGAAGAGCTGCGGCACCAAAGTGATATCATCCTTCTCTCCGGCAAGCATGGCGATGGGGCATGTGATGGTATGCAAGTCTACATACTTACTAAGGACCTTCAGTTTTCCCTGGATAAGGTGGTTCTTCTTGAAGAGCTTGTCCACGGCCTGCAGATACCACCTTCCCGATATGTTCTGGGTATATTCGTACCAGGTCTGGAACTGCTTTGACCTCTCGAGATATTTATCATCTCTCACATTGACCCACAGGTTGATGAAGTCACTTACAAACCGCTCGTAGGGGTTCATGATCTTCCAACCCATGAGCATCATGTCGCCGAGCATGTTTCCAAAGCCCATGGCGACAAGCCACTGGTAGAAATCAATGGGCATGCCCTGGACGACATCCTGGAGCTTGCCCCCGCCCGCTGTGAAATCGATGGGCGCTGCCGCCAGCATGAGGGCCTTGACATCCTGCGGATAAAGGGAAGCGTAAATGGCGCAGAGCCATCCGCCCTGACACAGCCCCACGAGGATGACCGGCTCCCCGGCGCCATGCACGCACAACCTGAGCTGCAAAACGAGATCGCTGATGGTCTCGTGCTGTCTGGTAGGTGTGCTCGGTTTCCATTCGACCACATACACTGGCAGCGTCGTTTCCTTAAGGCATGTCTGGACCAGGCTTTGCTCCTGCGCATAATCCGCTATGCTCGAATGATGACCGGCCTGGGGCGGCACAATGAGCAATGGAGGTCCGGTGCGGTCTTCATCGAACCGCCTGAGCATGACAGCCTTATCTTCATGAACAATCCTGTTCGTGGTAATGAACTCAGGTGTACGTCTGAAGGTTGCGGTCTCCATGAATTTGTTAATATCTATATAAGGATCGTACATTCTTCTCCTCCCTTTTTAAATTCCACCTTATCATAAGGTCGGGATTTTCTTTTTTCAATGTCGTCCGTTCTCTCCTGATCTTTAGAAACTAAGTGGACAACATGTAAATATTCCCTATTCCATTCCTATCGGTGCAGTATGAAAACCCATAAGGTCAGGCCTCTTGCACCTTGCTTTTTTCTGGTTATCCTTTAAGATACCTATTCTAAAGATTTTTTTGAGGATGAGATGAAAAAGATACGAATGATCCTTATCATAATCCTGTCTCTTATTGTTCTCTATACGATTACCGGCTTTTTCATCCTGCCCCCCGTGCTCACCTCAGTGCTGTCCAAGAACCTTACCCAGGCACTTAAACGAAATGTGGCAATTGAAAAGATCCGGTTTAATCCTTACACCCTTGTGGCTGTGGTCCAGGGATTATCCATCAAGGATCAGAACCGTCCTGATGCATTTGTCTCATTGAGATCGCTCACAGTGGATGTTCAGTGGGCCTCCTTATTCAAGCTGGCTCCCATCATACGGGAGCTGAAATTAGACACCCCCTCCATCAAGGTCATACGGTTTGAAGACGGCACCTATAATTTCTCCGACCTGATGAAAGGCGGCAAAAAAAAGGAGAAACCCCAGGAGTTTTCCATATCAAATATTCAGATTGTCGGCGGAGTCGTGGTGATGGATGACATGCCCGTCCACAAGACCCACACTGCAAAGGACATCAACATCACCATCCCCTTTATATCAAACATCCCTTATTATATGAATGTCTTTGTCCAGCCGAGCTTCCAGGCAACCATAAACGGCACTCCCTTCCAGCTCAAGGGTAAGACAAAGCCCTTCTCCGACTCTCTTGAAACAACCCTTGCCTTGAGCCTCAAGGACATAAACCTCCCGAATTACCTCGCCTATGTCCCCATGAAGCTTGGATTTGATGTTAATTCAGGTTCCCTGGATCTCAATGCCTTATTCTCCTTTAAGCAGTTCCGAACAAAGCAGCAGCCCATACTGAACATCTCGGCAGATCTGGCTTGCAAAGATCTTGATGTGAAGGACCAAGGCGGCAACCCTATCCTGCATATTCCGAAGATGACCACAAAGCTTGCCCCTTCACGACTCCTAAGAAAACAGATCCATGTTGAACAGATTGCTGTTTCCTCCCCTGAGCTCACCGTCAGCAGAAATAAAAAAGGCATGCTGAACCTGGTGCAGGCCCTGCAGAAGACAAAGACCGAGGAGACATCCCCACCTGCAAAAGAAAAGCCGGCTGCGAACCCTGTTTTGCTTGTCATTGATAAGATCGACCTCACAGGCGGGAAGATACTGTATACAGATCTCTCCGGCAGCTCACCGGTTAAGATGGCGGCTGAGGATCTGTCTGTTGCCGCCCGCGCCATCACCACAGACAAGCAGGGCAGCGGCATAGTGGATATCTCATGTAGGCTCAATCAAACAGGACACCTCTCGCTCGGCACCTCATTCGTCATAAATCCTGTATCCGCCGATATCAAGCTGGCCTTAGACGGATTCCAGCCCGCATGGGTCCAGCCCTATTTCATTGATCAGGTGCCTATCCTCATCAGAGGCGGGATGCTGTCTTCGCAAGGTCAGATAAAGATTGCCCTTGCACCAAAGACACCCCTGCGGATTAATTTTATTGGGGATGTGCAGTTCTCAGACTTTGCATCAGTAACCAGGGCTCATGCGGAGGATCTTGTTTCATGGAAAAATCTGACGCTTTCCGGTATCGATTTTTCCCTGAACCCAGGGCATATAATCATAAAGGAGATCGGATTTATATCTCCAGCCTCATCGTTCAACATAACTCCGGATCATAGTAACAACTTCGCCGCAGTATTCGGACAAAAACCATCCAAGCCCTCTCCTCAATCAGCCAAGGGGAAAAAGACCCTTGAACGCATCGCAGTTGGAAAGATCACCTTCAAGAAGGGCCGCTTTACCTTCTCTGACCACTCCATTACACCCCATTACTCTACATCCTTGACCGGCATCTCGGGGAGTATCTCAGGCCTGTCGTCGGATGAATTCAAGAAGGCAGTTGTCAACCTCAGTGCAAAGCTCGACAACCAGGCCCCCATTGCCATAACCGGGTCCATCAACCCATTGAAGCAGGACCTCTTCGTGGATCTGGCAGTAAAATTCAACAATATCGAGCTGAGCCCGGCCACACCCTATTCGGGCAAATACCTAGGCTATGCCATTGATAAGGGTAAGCTCTCTTTGGGACTCAAGTACTCTATTGACAAGAAGCAGCTCCAGGCCCAAAACGATGTGCTCATCGACCAGCTCACCTTCGGCAATTCGGTTGAAAGCAAGGATGCCACAAAACTCCCAGTGAGGCTCGCCGTTGTCCTGCTCAGGGACAACAGCGGAAAGATAGACTTGCACCTGCCCATTAGCGGGCGCACCGATGACCCAGACTTCCATGTGGGCAAGATCATCATCGATACCATCGTCAATATCCTTAAGAAGGCTGCTACTTCTCCCTTCGCATTGCTGGAGGCGCTCTACCCAGGCTCAACGGAGCTGAGTTTCATCGGTTTCGAACCAGGGAGATCCTCTCTCAGTGAGGAGAGTAAGAAAAAACTCGATAAGGTTGTCCAGATACTCACCGATCGTACAGCCCTTAACCTGGAGCTCAGCGGATATGTCGATATATCGAGCGATAAAACAGGGCTCAATGAATATATGCTCGAACGCAGGCTCAAGGAGCAGAAGCTCAAGGACATCTTGAGGCAGGGTCGGCAGGCAACTTCGGTGGATGATATTATCATAGACCAGAAGGAATACAGCATCTATCTCACAAAGGCTTACAAGGCCCTTGACTTCCAGGGCAAGCCTAAAAATGTCCTGGGACTGATGAAATCACTCCCTGACGATGAAATGAAGAAACTCATGCTTGAAAATCTTAAGATTACCGATGATGACCTCATAGGTCTAGCCGAAGCGAGGGCCCAGAAGGTGCGCGACTATCTCGTGGAGACCGGGAAGATCGACCCCGCCAGGATTTTCCTTGTAAAGGCCGATGCCATGGCGCCAGAAAAGATCGATAAGGCCCTCAATTCACGGGTAAGCCTCTCCATCAAATAGAAATAGAATAAGACATCACCCCTAACTCCGCTGAATATTCCGCCAGGTGAGCATGAGAATCATATTACCAGTTAGGATACCTGTATTATTATCGAGCGAGCGCTCACTTTTTCATTGAAAATTCACTGTATTGTTGTGTATAATAAAAGGGTATGGCTTAAAACCATACCCTTGGATTGCACCTTGTCACTACACTCAAAAGAGGAGGCAATATGGGCTACGAAACATTTATCCTTGAGAAACAAGGTCATGTCGCGACCATCACTTTGAACCGCCCGCCCACCAATTCGGTGAGCTATGCCATGCTGGGAGAGCTGGACAAGGCGCTTGCCGAGGTGGCTTCCGACAAGGATGTACGCGTGCTCGTCTTTACCGGCGCCGGAGACCGGTGCTTCTCGGCCGGAATGGATGTATCCGATGCCATGAACCACTCCGATGTCGGAGAGGTGGGAAGGGCCTTGTGGACCAAGGTGGACCTGTTCGAAAAACCCACCATTGCGGCTATCAACGGCCACGCCCTGGGCGGAGGGTGCGAGCTGGCGCTGGCCTGCCACTTCCGGTACATGGCGGACAACCCCAAGGCCTTCATGGGCTGCCCCGAGATCAACCTGGGCATCACACCGGGCTGGGGCGGGACCCAAAGGATGACCCGGCTCCTTGGCAGGACCAAGGCTTTAGACCTCATGCTCAATGCAAAGCGCTTGAGCCCGAAGGAGGCTTTAGACATCGGCCTCGTGGAAAATCTCTTCGCCCCTGAACAGCTCATGCCCCGGGTCATGGAGATAGCTAGTGCCCTCTCCGAGAGAGCGCCGCTGTCGGTGCGCGCCATCATCCAGGCATCCACCACGTTTTTATACAAGGGTATCGAAGAGGGACTCAAGGTCGAGGCGGCCGGAAGCAAGGTCTGCGCGGCCTCCAAGGACGCCATCGAGGGCTTCACCGCATTCATGCAGAAGAGAAAACCCGAATTCAAGGGAGAGTGATCCCTAAAATGACAGGGCTCCGGATAATTGCGGGCTCCACTGTTCCGGTAACAAAGAGAAATTTTATGAGATTGCCACCTCGGCAACCTTTGGTTGCCTCCTCGCAATGACACTCTTTTTGTCATCGCGAGGCACGTCTTTGATGTGCTGTAGCGATCTTAAAAAATAACTACTGCAGGAGGGAAGTATGGAAGTTAAAAAGTTAGCAGTCATCGGTGCCGGGGCTATGGGCAACGGCATTGCCCAGGTCGGGCTCATGGCAGGCTACACGGTGGCCATGCATGACGTGGAGCAGCGTTTCGTAGACAGGGGGGTGAACACCATCAAGGAGAGCCTTTCCAAGTTCGTGGGCAAAGGCAAGATCACTGCCGAGCAGAGCGGCGACATGCTGAAACGGCTCTCGCCCACTACCGATCTCAAGGCTGCCGTGGCGGATGCGGACCTGGTCGTCGAGGCAGTGTTCGAGGACCTGAGCCTCAAGAAGAAGATCTTTGCCGACCTGGATGCCTCTGCGCCGGCAAAGACCATCCTGGCGAGCAACACCTCGTCCATGAGCATCACCGAGATCGCCTTGGCCACTAAACGGCCCGGCAATGTCGTGGGCATGCACTTCTTCAACCCGGCCGTCATGCTCAAGCTCGTAGAGGTCATTTATGCAAAGCAGTCATCGGATGAGTCCATAAAGACTATCTATGATGTGGCCAAGAAGATGGGCAAGGTCCCGGTCATTGTGAAGAAGGACTCGCCAGGCTTTATCTACAACCGGGTGAACGCGCCCACGGCCCTGTTTCTTCAGATCCTCCTGGACAAGGGAAGCCCAACGCCTGCCCAGTTCGATGCGGCATTCAAGGCCCTCATGCCCATGACCCCCTTTGAATTGTTTGATTATGTGGGCCTGGACATCGTGCTGCATACCCAGAAGTATTACTCCGAGACCCTTTCCAAGGACTACACGCCGAGAAAGGCCCTTGTTGATCTCGTGAATGCAGGGACCCTGGGTAAAAAGACCGGCAAGGGCCTGTATGACTGGTCTGCAGGCAGGCCGACTATCGATACCTCGAATCCTACAACGGAGTATGATTTCACACACATGGTGGCCCTTCAGGTAAACGAGGCCACCAAATGCCTGGAAGAAGGGGTGACAAACGACCCCAAGGACATCGACCTTGCCATAGCCAACGGCGGCGGCGGCATGGGCCCCTTCACCCTGGCCCAGAGTATCGGCTATGACAAGCTCATAGCGAGATGCAACGAGCTGGCCGACAAGTTCGGCATCGAGACCTTCCGGCCTACCAAGACCATGAAAGAAGGGAAGATAAAGGTATAGACATAAGCCCTCAGCTAAGAGAAAGAGGAGAGGGCGGCCGGAACGGCGGCCCTCTTGTTCTTTTCATCAATCTTTGAATCTCGTTGATTCTCGATATCAAATGAGTTAACCAATCTTTATGCGGATCCTGGTGATCGAAGATGAACCGAAAACAGCCAAGTATCTGCAAAAGGGACTTGGCGAAGCAGGCTTTGTCGTCAATATCGCCTATGGTCGCCGCGGATCGACGAGAAGCGCACACCCTGCCGGGCGAAGGTCTCTTCGGCCTCGTCCATCACGCCGATGTGCTTGGCGAAGAAGACGACCTTGCCGGCGCTGCGGGCCAGCTGCGCCGCGTAGTCGGCGGCCAGTTCGGCCTTT
>JBEKLI010000046.1:0-8786 GCA_050010275.1 Desulfomonilia bacterium
ATCCTCGTCATTGATGTCAGGGATGCCATCAGCCCCCCTATCGCTTCTTTCATCATGGAGAACATCGATGATGCTGTCCAGACCAACAAGGCCGCAATTATCATACGCCTTGACACGCCCGGGGGGCTGGATACCGCCATGCGGGATATTATCCAGAAGGAGATGAATGCAAACGTCCCGGTGATCGTCTATGTCTCTCCCAAGGGTGCACGGGCAGCCTCTGCAGGTGCCCTTATTACACTGGCTTCGGATGTGGCGGCCATGGCACCCGGGACTAATATCGGTGCTGCACACCCCGTGGATATCGGCGGCGGCGATGATAAAGAGGATAAAAACAGCACCATGGTGAACAAGGTGACCAATGATGCCGTTGCCTATGCCAAAAGCATTGCCCGGGAACGTGGCAGGAACGAGCAATGGGCCGAGGATATCGTGCGAAAGAGCATATCCACACCATCCCAGGATGCACTCACCAAAGGTGTCATCGACATCGTAGCCCAGGACACGGACGATCTTTTGACCAAGCTTGATGGCAGGAAGATCAAGAAAAATATAAACACCTTTGTGCTCCATACCAGGCAGGCCAACCTGGTGTTTAAGCCCATGGGATTCAGGTATCACCTGCTTGCCACACTCTCGAACCCCAACATTGCCTACATCCTTATGCTCATAGGGCTTGCCGGTATCTACTTCGAGCTCTCAAGCCCAGGGGCTGTTCTGCCCGGTGTCATCGGCGGCATCTCTCTTATCCTTGCCTTTTTCGCATTCCAGACCTTGCCGGTGAATTATGCCGGAGTCGCGCTCATCCTGCTTGCCGTACTTATGTTCATTGCCGAGATCAAGGTGCCCAGCTACGGCTTGCTAACTGTGGGCGGCATCGTATCCATGGTGTTGGGCTCGCTCTTGCTTTTCAGGACGCCTGAGCTCTATGCCCAGGTTTCCTATGGGCTTATTCTGCCGGTCACATTCTTTTTTGCCGCGTTCTTTGCCGCTACGATCTACCTTGTGGTCAAGGCCCAGCGGAGGACTTCCAGGGTCGGCGCAGAAGGGTTGAAGGATGAGATTGCTACGGTATTTGTCTGGAACGAGGACGGTACAGGAAAAGTCTTCTGTCACGGTGAGTACTGGAATGCCAAAGGCCCTTCCTCATTGAAGGCGGGTGAGAAGGTGAAGGTGGTGGACCTTCTCGGCATGGATCTCATGGTGAGACCGCTTACCGGTACAGACGAAACAATCACATAATACAGTAGCACTTTTTTACGATGAGCGGCGTATTGAGATCTCTTCATGTCAGCGAATTTCAAATGACTCATATATCTCGGGACAGTTTTTTCAGATGAGTAGGCTTCATAAACATCTGCCACAGATGATATCTTAAGGGATGAATCGGCGAAAACATGAAGAGAAGCGCAGTTACCATCGGGGGAAGGGCACATACCCTAGCAGAGGTTCATGAGGTTGGGCGACTCGGCCTGCCTTTTGTGGAGATGTCTCTGGAAGAACCGGAAACGGTTCTTCGCTGGATTCCTACGCTTCTCGAAATGAAGGAAATCTACGGCATTTCATATCTTGCCCATTTCCCCAACGAAGACAACCCATTCGATGTCGGCATCCTCAAAGAACGTTTCGTGCCACGGATTAAGGCTCTCACAGACCTCTCCAGGCAGCTGGGGATCGATAAGGCGACCATGCATTTCTGGATCGATAAGAGATGGGCCCCGGAAGGACTTATCCCTCAAAAACTCGAACTCCTTAAAGAGATGGTAGGCTATGCATCAAAGGCGGACATAGTGATCTGTATAGAAAATTTAAGCGAACGCTATGATAGTTTTCAGACCGCATTCGAGGCCATCGGCAATCTTCGGATGACCTTGGACATCGGTCATGCTCAGCTTCTGGCCAAGGTGAACACGTCTTACCGCTTCATAGATAACTGCCCTGAGAAGATTGCACATGTGCACGTTCATGACAACCACGGGGGGACAAGCGTGAAGGACGATCTGCATCTAGCCCTGGGAGAGGGGAGTGTTGATTTTCAGGCTATCATATCTTCTCTCTTAGGTACGGGATACGATTCAACCATTACCATGGAGGTGAAGCCTGTCGATATTCCTCGCACGAGAAAGGCGCTGGAAGGCTGTATAAGCTTCGCCGGCCCTCCTTGACTTACTCCCGCAGCAGGGTTAAGGAAAGAGGCATGATATGTATATCTCCCGAATGGGTGATCCGAGGGCAGGTCGATGAGACTGCGTTGCCGTCTCTGAGGTTCACTCCGGCCTTTCGGTCCCTCGTGCGCGGCCGGGGGATGATGGATCCTAAAGAGGTGCTGAACTTTCTTGCGCCGAATCTCGGTCAGCTCAAAGACCCTCGGTCCATGAAAGGGATAGTGAAGGCATGCGAGCGAATCATAGGGGCTATTGATCAGAAAGAAACCATCGGTGTCTTTACGGATTACGATGTGGACGGCGTATGCAGCGCAGCGCTCATACACCGCTTCCTCGTGGGTATAGGCTGTGAGCCGCCGATAATCTTCATACCCGACCGCGTCACCGACGGATATGGACTCAACATGCGCGGGATCGACGAACTGCACGCCAGGGGTGTGAACCTGCTCATCACCGCCGACTGCGGGATTACGGCCACAGATGAGGTGACCTACGCAAACTCGCTGGGAATGGATGTGATCGTCACTGACCACCATGAGGTGGATGAGCTGGTTCCTGATGCATACTCTCTCATCAATCCCAAACAGAGTGATTGTCTGTTCTTCGGGGAAGATCTCTGCGGTGCAGGGGTCGTATTCCACCTTATCGTGGTATTGCGCTCCTTGCTCAGAGAGCGCGGCATGCAGGATCTGCCAAACCTCAAGGATGAACTCGATATTGTTGCCATGGCCACCGTTGCCGATGCGGTCAGTCTTTCCGGGGTGAACCGTATTCTGGTTAAAGAGGGATTAAATGTCATGAATTCTTCGCTGAGGGTGGGCATCTCGGCGCTGGTGAAGGTTGCTGGCATCAAGAAAGAGGTCATCTCGCGCGACCTGGGGTTCATATTAGGTCCAAGGATCAATGCAGCGGGCAGGATATCGGATGCCAGGAAGGCCTTTGACCTGCTCACCACAGACGATGAGAAGAAGGCCCATGCCCTGGCCCAGGAACTCGACGGCTTGAACAGGAAAAGACAGATCCATGAGCAGAAAGTCCTGGTGATGGCGCTTGATCAATTGAGGGATCGGCCCTCCGAGCAAAACGTAACCGTAGTCTGGGGAAATAACTGGCACATCGGTGTCCTGGGAATCGTGGCATCGCGGCTGGTGAGCATTTTATCCCGGCCCGCCATAGTCATATCGTTTATGGATGGTATCGGTATCGGTTCAGGCAGGTCGCTGGTGGGTATTGACCTGCACCGGGCCCTCAACAGTACCACAGGGCTTCTCAACAGTTTTGGAGGGCACAAGATGGCCGTGGGTTTGAGCATCTCTGCAGAACAGATTGAGTTGTTAGCCCCTGCCCTTGATGAGGCCGTCGGCTCTCAGATGCACCGGAAACCAACCACATTCGAGGTAGATCTCAAGATATCCCCCTTTGATCTCACACCGGCTTTTTTAGATGAATTGGAGCTGCTTGCTCCATTCGGCGAGGGTAACCCGGAGCCGGTGTTCTTGATCCCCTCCATGGAGATCGTTGGGTGTAAGGTCTTTGAAGGCGGGCAGACCAAACTCGTGCTGAAGCATTCCAACAGGGTCTTTCACACGCTACGGTGTACGGTGGACTCGGATATCTGTGAAAAGGGAAGATGCCTCGATATAGCCTTTACTCCCGTGAAGATGCGCCTCAATGGCCATAGTTATTTGTATCTGTCATTGAAAGCGCTGTCTGCTTCCCGCTGAAACGCTGCAGGACCGTCTTCTGGTCGTTCAGGTATGTCTTGATCTCCTTGGGCATGAACCCTTTGGTAATTCGGGGCTGGCCTATGATGATGAGTGTGAAGATGCTGATAACGAGCACGACATAGAGAGCCACCTGTTTGATCTTGCTCAAAAAGAGGTTCCGTGCGATTGCGACGTCACGTATGTCCCTGGCGCCCTCTGGAAAGACCTCCACGAGACCGATGTCCAGGAGCCTGACAATTGAGCTTAATGCCTCGAAGGGGGGCTCCAGCGATTCTTTTACAATCCGCTCGACGGTCCGTTTCTCATCAATCAGGTCGTAGATGTGCATATCCACGTCCGATAGGTCGTGATGGCGGACGATCTCTTCGGTGATGGGGATGATGGTCACAGGACAATAATCCACCGGAGGTATCTTCTGCTTGATTGTAGGCCATTCATCAATGATGCGTAATGTGTCAAGGATGGCTCCCTCTGTGGGAATATGGCAGGAGAGCATACTTTCTGACTCGGTGTTCCAGTCATCGAACTTATACCCTCCTTCTCTCCACTGGAACACTTCAAGCAGTATCTGCTTAATCACGACGGTGGTAGCCCGGTCCAGGAAGATCTTTTTTAGCTGACCTTTTGAGATCAATATCTCATGCCAGCGTTCAGAATTCTTCTTCTCGCTCTCGAATGCCGCCTTGAGCTCTTTATCGTTGACATAACCCGCTTTCAGAAGCACATCGGCCCTCGGATCCCTTTCCCACAGGTCAGAAGTTATGCCCACGATGATCCCGTTTTCAAAAGTGATGGTGACATTAGCCTTAGGTGAGGATAGGATCAGCGCCCCTGTCTTCATCTGCTGGGAGATAAGCTGGAAGATCTCAGTAACCCCGAATCCTTTTAGCGTCCCGAGCAAAGCCATGTTACACCCCGTACCTGATTGGAGGGGCTTTGTAAGCCCTTATCAAGAGTAACACCAAGGAGATAACACCGGTGATCCTGACGATCGTAGTGAACTCTACGTGAACCTGAATGAAAGAGATGATGAACTGTCCACCGGTTAGGATAGCCATGAGAGAAGCGCTTAAGACGACGATGCGGATCAGACCGATACCCGTCTTGTTGGTCAGGAATGAGCCTAGACCCGGCAGCATAAGCTCAAGCCGAAGCAGTTTCAGATAACTGTATGTCTTATATTTTCTGATCTCTTCGGTCTTATGGTGCAGTATGCTTCCTTGCTGTTTCTTTGTTTTCACATCAATCCAATGGCACTGGAGGCATATGGGGCTGCCGGTCTTTGTCCTGGTGCCGGAATAATACAGCTTTCCACATCGGCTGCACTGCTTGGTGAACTTGTCATCAGGTATGTAGCTTAACATAACGAAAATGAGAAAACTTCCTATTGCCAGAAAAACGGACGCCTTCCTCGGAAACAAGCCGTAGGCAAAAGTCCACAGGGCGTCGGCAGCGGCCTTTAAGTCCTGTGAAGGTCTCATCTGCCGTGCGAGTTGAAGCAACAGCGGAGTGTATTCCTGGATATACAGAGTCCCTCCTGCAGCGTTTTCTACGTCCAGAAGGCGCCTTACCCCATCTGCATCAAGACCGCTTGCAGAGGCAATGGCCTTTTCCCCTTCATAGAAGTTATAGGTCGATTGGTAGAGCCTGCTTAGGTTGTAATAGTAGACCATGTTATCAGGCATGAGCGAGATGGCGTTTTGGAATGACTTCAATGCTTCTTTGCTTTTCCCCGAGCCGAGATACGAGATGCCCAGGTGATTGTAGAATCTTGGATTGTTGGGTTCCAGATCGATTCCCTTGTTGAGGAGCTTGATGGCATCACTATAATTCGATCTATTAATCTCAATAAGTGCCATGGCGTTCATGGGTTCTGCATCAGCAGGATGAGTCTTGATCCATGAGGATATTTGAGCGGTATCCGCTTCATTGGCTATCTTGTGTTCGGTAGTATAGATCTGCAGGTTAAGCTGGTTTTCCGTGTAGATGATGAAACCCGCCCCAACATGTGCAATCCAGCTGGACATGAGGGTCAGGAACACGAAGAAGAAGGTGATCCGCTTCTCAGCAGGGATCATGTACCCCCACAGCAGGAAGAGCCACCAGAGAAGGAGCAACATGGGGCCGACATTGAAGAACAGAGGTATGAGCAGGATAAAGACCATCCATAAGATGATGCCTTTGTCCGGCATCTCATTGTTGGTGAAGTTCTTAAGGTCATTGAATATGAGGGGTGAGTACTTGATGAGCAGACATACCCCGATAAGGAAGATGGTCAAAAGTGTTGTTGCAATGACAAAAAAGTAACTATCCCCAAGGATTGTACTGATGACGGGCCAAGATAAGGGAATCCCCTTGAGAAAGGTTATCGGCAGTATCCCCGTGAGCATAGACACTGCTTACACACCCTTAATCCTCGGGTTTGAAGCCATCAAGCTTGATGGCCAGGTCCATCTTGTACACCTTCATGTCACCCTCAATTTTTATCCGTATTGGAATGCTGATAGCGTTTGCCGAGATAATTTCTGCATTATCCGTGCCCACAATCTGAATCCTGCCTATAACGGACTTGGACACGGGTTCACCGGAAGGAGGCTCTGGTTCATTAAACCTGGACAGATCTAGGGTCGGCTCCATTTGCCTCGCAGGAGAGGGTTCCTGCGCCTTTGGTGATGCAGGAGGCTGGGACGGGCCGGGTTGTGTTGCGCCATGAGGGGATAAGCCCGGCTGCGATATTCCGACCTGGGGCATGCCTGGTTGTGCTGGGCCTGGTTGGGACAGCCCTGGAGAAACGGAAGGTCTTTCCGGAGGCGTTGGTGCAGTGCGCTGCTGCTTGCCGCTCGTTCCCATCTCGATATGCTGGAGAACCATTTTCGTGATCTTGGTGAGCGTATCCAGAACACCTTCTCCGGTAGTGGCCACCGACTCGAACGATGGGTATCCATAGGGATTGATGATCTGCTCCATTTCGGCAATCGGAGGTACATCCGCAAGATCCCTTTTATTATACTGGATTACAATCGGTATCGTCTTGATACTCTTCCCGTAGTAATTGAGGTTCTCTTCCAAGTTGTTCAGGCTTTCGATGTTTTCTTCCATCTTGTCCCGCTGAGAGTCGGCGACGAATACAAGGCCGTCGACACCGGTGAGCACGGCCCTTCGTGTGGAATTGTAATATACCTGGCCGGGGACGGTATAGAAGTGGAGCCTGGTTTTGAACCCGCGGATGTTGGCAATCTCTATGGGTAGGAAGTCGAAGAACAGAGTACGGTCGGCCTCTGTTGCCAGCGACACAAGCTTACCCTTTTGATCAGGCTTGATACTGGCATAAATAGACTGGATGTTTGTGGTCTTTCCACAGAGGGAAGGGCCATAATAGACGATCTTCGCGGAGATTTCCTTTTTTGAATAGTTGATAACGGCCATATTATCCTCCACCCGCCAGGCGGATTATTTCAAGCTCGACATCTTTGAATTCCTTGTGCTCTTTCTGAATCTCTCTGAAGATGGACAAGGCATTCAGATTATCCCCCAGGGCCTTATAAGTCTGTGCGGTTTCGTAAAGGATCCCGACTTTCATTTCCGTAGATGCCTCTTTCAAGGATACCGCCTGCCGAAGCGCATCAAGAGACTCATTGAAAAGGCCCTTTTCGCGATAGGTTACCCCGAGCATGACATAGGCATCGTAGAGTTTCTCGCCTGTACCGATCACCTTTTTAAAGGCCTCGACGGCCTCATCCAGCAGTCCTGTTTCCCGGTAGGCGAGGCCCATATTGTACTGGAATAGAGGGTCATCTTTAGCTTCCTTTGATGTGTTTTCCTCGATGGCTTTGAATACGGACTCTACCCCGGTGGTATCAACAGTATCCTCGAAAGTCTCATCGATGGAGAACTCCTCTATTTCCTTTTCCAGTTGCTTGTCTAGTTCCTTGTTAAGATCATAAAAATCAGTACGTTCCAGATCAGGCTTGGGAACGGCCTTGGGAATGGATTCCGTCATGGCCTTTTCCTTCACCTTGAAGGATTGGACCTTCTTGTTCATTTGGGTGACGGCCGGGTCGAGCTCTGCGGCCTTCTGCATATACATCGTGGCCTCTACACTGTCCCCGTTCTTTTCGAGCATCTCAGCAAGCTTGACATACTGGGTGGCTGCCTCCCGGGAAAATCCCTGTACCTGATAGAGATCGGCAAGCTTCTCATACGGCCCTTCCCAGGATGGGTTTATTTTGATGGCCTGTTTGTACAGGGCAATGGCCTTGGGGTAGAACCCTTTCTCACTGTAGATCTCACCAAGGCGGACATATATATCGGAGGCGCTCTTGATATTGTTTGCCTGGTTGTATAGGTCCCCAAGCTTCTTGAGGATCATGGTATCATTCGGGCGCTTCTCCAGCGCTGCTTCGCAGGCAGCGATCTCTTTGGATGCCTTATTACGCCCGAAGAACTTGTCAAATAAGCTCATCTCTCAACAAAACCTTTCCGAGGATAGTACAGCACCCTTTATAGGCCATGATATATGGCTCATCGGTGGAGCGGTATACAAACTTTAACCGGATTATCAAGAGATAACAATCATGGAATGCATTGTGGCAACACGATGATCGGCTTGACATCACTGAAGATATGGTCATCTATGAGAAAGAACATGGGAAAGTCTTAAAGGGGAGAGACAGTGAAATTTGTACATCCGCTACTTGGGGTAGGAGTTGATGCGATTGGAGGCCATTATCTCTTCATAAAAGAAGAAGAACTCGACCATAGAACAGGCAAGATCCTGTACCTTGTCGGATATGCAGTAACGGACCGGGCATGTTGCGGGCTTGCCGGATGCGGCTATGCGGTGGTGGCCGGCCATGTCCGATTTCTTCGGAACGGCTTCAGCCATGACAAAAGG
>JBEKLI010000047.1:0-8782 GCA_050010275.1 Desulfomonilia bacterium
GCTTCTTTCAAATTTTTGGACTTGATAGCCTCATACAGATTTGCATGATCTTTTTTTAATTTCGGAATCAAAGGAGTCAATCTGATAACATCCAATAGAATATA
Organism: Desulfomonilia bacterium; assembly: GCA_050010275.1. GTDB lineage: Bacteria > Desulfobacterota > Desulfomonilia > UBA1062 > UBA1062 > MWEI01. The sequence continues at coordinate 105 of JBEKLI010000047.1, forward strand.
TGCATTCTCATAAAATTGCCTGAGAACTGATGAAAGGAAATCATTTCCACCCATTTGAGCTATTTGTATGTGGAACTGAACATCCAATTTGAATCTAGATAAATCATATAGATTATTATCATACAAATTATATTCATCTAGTGTTTTTTTAAGTTCAACTAGATCTTCTTTCTTATAATTTCGAACCGCATATACAATAGAGATTTCTTCAAGTTTTTTTCGAATGTCGTAAAATTGGTCAACCTCTTCGCTGGATAAACTCTTAACATAATATCCGCAATTGCGTTTGGATGTAACCAGGCCTTCCTGTTCAAGCCTTGAAAGGGCACTGATAATAGGCGTTTTACTTAATTTCAGAATTTCTTCGAGATCTCTATAGATCAATTTTTGGCCGGGAATAAGTTTGTGGGCAAACATAAGATCTTTAATATAAGCATATGCCTTATTAGCGCTTGAAATATCGACTAAATGTGTCATGGGCCTCAAAATTTTATTTAGTCTTTTATTTGATCAATTATTTAATAACATTATTTCAAAGTTGGTGTCAACACAATGATAATATAGCTTAGTTTTAAGGCAGTTGCATATTGGGTATGCAAATTGACGGATATTTATTGTGAATCTATATGATCAATCATTATAAATAAAGACATTGCAAATAAAAATTCTTGCATGCTTTTTAACAGGATTATGATCTTTGATTGGTGCTTTTCATTCAGTCTTGAGTATAGATTTCATGCCCGTTATGAGGGTCTAGTATGAAGTGAAATGCTTCGTATGTTTCAATCCAAGATCTTCTGTTTACTCCCTCCTGTGTGCGGTGATAATGGAAGCAATTGTTACTGCCAGCACAATGATTCCACCACCTATAAGTGCATGGGAGCCCGGGGTTTCCCCTATCACAATGAACACCCATCCGGGGTTAAATACCGGCTCGATGACTGCGATAAGGTTCGCTTGAACCGCAGAAACACGTTTAATTGCAATGGAAAATAAAATCGCCGACAGACCGCTCTGAACAAACCCCAGAACCACGATAGAAAAGAGCGATTTCAGTGTTACATGTGGCGCAGGAAGAAAAAGTGATATGATGATACAGATCCCTGCCGTGAGCCAATGAGCCAGAAGGATCGATTCAAGCGGCGAACCGTCTTTTTGCATGCGCATGAACACAATATAAAAACTAAACGTTAAAGCCGACATTATCGCAAGAAGATTGCCAAACAATTTCCCACCGCTGAGTTCGTCAAAAAACATAAAGATCATACCTGCCATAACGAGAGGAAATGCCACGAACTGTTCCACACGCGTGCGCTCTTTCAGGAAAATGGCACTGATAAAGACAGTAAACACCGGAGCGCAATATTGAAGCAGAATCGCGTTGGCCGCGGTTGTAGTCTTATTGGCAGAGACAAACAGAAGCATGGTCGCGGCACTGGCTACAGACGCGGCAATCTGCGGAAATGAAAGATGAATCCTGGGGTGCTTTAAATAGATGAAAATAACAATCGATGCGATGAGACTGCGCATACCTGCTATTGCAATGGGGTTCCAATCTATTACTTTTATAAACAATCCTGCGATGCTCCAGAGGAACGCCGTAGCCGCCATTGCAAGAATGCCCACACTTTTATTCGGATTTTCCATTAAGTATCCTAATTAAATCACTGGTGACTTCAGTACGTATTACTTGATCTAATTATTACGATACTTCACTATTGCTGTATATCCAGACATTGAGCGCAAGGCAATATGCTGTTAAAATACTTAAATCATAACTTCCATGCCAAGATCATCGCTTTGCTCATAGTGATGATAACTTCGATAGATGATCACTTTCAAGACGGACTGAAAAGTAAAGGTTCTCAGATGTAATCTACATTTTGGGACATCACACATCAAAGTACACAGTATGGCACGATACATGTATTTTAAGCCCTTGTATCTCTTATAGTAATCGTCACTACAGGAAGTTAATGAACAAGCATAGATCAGCAAAAGATATGTTCAAAAAGGACAAACCGTGTAGTTTGGCACAAAATCTTGAGTGTAGCAAGAAGGGCACATGATCAATATTGAATCGGCTTAATAGATTGCGCTACTTGGAAACCTTCCTTATTGGTAATATAGCTCACTCTCACCTGCTGCCCAACTGTGAGCTTATCAAGCGATATTCTTTCCAATCTGGTCCATGAATTGTTGTAGTGGTTACTATAATGAAGATGTAACTCTTTCCTTCTTCACCGGCGAGAAATATCTTTGGCCTTATACCATTTGAAGGATCAGCGATATGGATGTCATTTAACTTTCCTATCACTTCTCATGGAACGATTACATTCTTAGATACAGGAGGAGGGGTTCCCCCTTTCTGTTGGGACATGTCTGTATTCTGTCCATTGCAGAAAAGGAAGAGAACCCCGAGGGTGCAGATTAGAATTGCAAACCCTTTCATCCTCCTTATACCTCTTAATTGTTAAGCGTTACTACTCAGCCTTCTTCTCTGCAGGCGGCTGCGGCTCGTTTGCCTTTTTATCGCCCATCCTCGCCGTCTTCTTTGCTGCTGCCTTCTTTGCTGCTGCCTTCTTTGCTGCCGCGGGTGCTGCTGCTGCCTTCTCTGCCTTGATTATTTCGATCTTCTCTGCGTCCATGCCGCTAGCAGCCAGGGTAACCTTAACCATCATACCTTTCTTCAGAGCGTTGACCTCTTCAGGCTTCACATTGATGGTCTTGCCATTCACCACGATCGTTTTAGATTCCTGGTCGACACGCGTGATCTTGCCTTTGATTACCTCGGCCTTTGCTACCGCAGCCTTTGCTGCCACGGGTGCTGCTGCTGCCGGTGCTGCTGCGTCAGCTGCGAAGACCATCGTGGTGAAGCAAACCAGTGCCATAAATGCGATCATGCTAATGATTTTCTTCATGGTAAAATCCTACCCAGGTTTTTTTTATTGATACTACCTCTGTACAATAACATTGATTAAACTATTATTAGAAAAAAATTAAAAGATTCTAACTTTCAATTGAAGAACTGGGATAGGCAGTATCCTAATCAAGTAATTATAATTCTTTATACGAAATTGACCCCACTTTTCCCGAGCGCTTCTCTCGAGTTTGCCATTATTTCCCCATATTATTGGTATATCTAGTTAGAGTTTCATAGTAAATTCAACTGGCACTGAAATGAGGTGAAAGAAGGGGCAATGAATCATGCTGACGCAAAGTGAACAAAACCTTTTTACGCGGGGATTTTCTGCTGAGATATGTATTCAATGTGGAAAATGTCTTGCCGGATGTCAATACGCCAACCTTACACCGGAGCAGGCTCGGGATGTCATGAAAAAAGTCACTGCAATGCCACGATGGTATCCGGAGCTCGCCTACTGCATTCGATGTGGCAAGTGTGATCACCGCTGCCCCAGGGATGCCCGCCCCAGTGATCTGATACGTGAGTGCCTGGAGCATAAACGGCACGCAGAACCCGAGATCCCTTCTTCCATGGCATATGGTATCAATGGTCTGGGGCCGGAGGGATGGGGGGCAAACTTCTTCAAGGATGTGTACAGAGGACTTGGAAAGTCAGATAAGAAAATCCTGCGTGCCTGGGCTGCCCCGAAGAAGAGCAAAGACCTTCTCTGGGTCGGCTGTACGGACCGGATGCTGCCGCGTAATTTAGAGGAAGCCCATGCCCTGCAGAATGTAGCAAAATTCGGAGGCCCTGACGATTGCTGCGGTGTATGGGCGATACAAGGAGGCCTGTTGGATGAAGGATATCGGATTGCGAAAAGACTGGTAAACCGTCTGTTGGAAAACCGGTTCGAGCGTCTGGTCGTGGGGTGCGGACATTGCCAGAAAGTGCTTACCAGGATTATGCCCAGGACGTTGGGTATAGATCTGCCGTTCCCGATAGTGAGCATCTACGATTATTTTCTAGAGATGATCGAAACAGGATCCTGCCGTGTCACAACGCCCATGCATCTTGACGCGGCTATATCAGATGCGTGCTTCGGATATGAGAACGGAACCGAGTATCTGAACACCATCCGCAGCCTTGCTACCACCATAGGCATGACCATTTCCGAAATGCCCCATAATCGCGAAAACTCCCTCTGCTGCGGATACGGCGGATTATATAATGACGGCAAGATCGCCAAAGTTGTAAAGACAGCCTTGATCAAGCGTAAGGATCTGGCTCGAAGCGGTAAAAGGCATGTGGTGAGCTATTGCCCGGGATGCCATCTCGTGAACCACTATTTCCAGCCCGGGTATACATCACATTACCTTCTGGAAGATGTACTCCTGGCTTTGGGCGAAACAGTGCCGGAACCCTTTTCCATTTTTTACAGGCGCCTTGCCAGGCCCCATATCGCCTGGAATCTTGCAGGCACTGCAAAAAGTGCTCTCTGGTAAATTAAAAAGTGTGACGTTATATCGATTTATATTCCTTGCTATGCCCGTATCACCATAACTGGGCATTTAGCAGCCCTGACAACCTTGTCGGTAACGCTACCGATGAGGTGCCGAAGGATGCCTATCTTTCCATGAGATGCAATAACGATCAATCCGATCCCATTTTTCATCTGCTCATCCAATATAACCTCAGCAGGGACTCCTTTCCCGATTTCAAATGAAATATCCACCTTTGTTGATTCCTTTGCTTTGGCGATCCCAGAGTAATGATCACGTGCCATGCCCTCTGTTTATCAAAAATTGAATATCTCTTGATGTAATATCCGGTTGTACCCCTGATGCATTTACCCGTTCAGCTCCTCAAGCCCTTCGCGGATGTTTTCCCGGATGAGGTTCAGGACCTCCATGTTGTTCAGAGGGACATCACCGAGTCCTTCACGGAGCTCCCTGGTGTCGAGGATATAGGTATTACCGTTCTTGCGATGGGTATAGACAATTTCAATATCAGGGTTTCCGAGGATGAGCATGGTTATGACCCCTGCAATATCGCCCAGGGGCTGCCGGTCGATGTGGGAGTGTTTGAACTCGGCATGTACAACCGTACCCTTGCCGACCTCCGATTGAAGGGAAAATCCACCTTGTGCGGTGTTGGCCGCCTGCTTGAGCATGGGCAGGCCCAGGCCGATTCGCCTGACCTTCTTGGTTGTGTAGAAGGGGTCCAGGGCCTTCTCCATGGCCTGAGCGTCCATGCCTTGGCCGTTGTCCTTGATCTCCAGGGAAAAGATATCGCGCCCGAGGTCCTCGACAATAGTAATCTCGATAAGACTCGAGTGTGCCCGGGATGAGTTTTCCGCGATATCGAGCACGTGCAGGGCTAATTCCAGCATGAACTACTCCAGGACATATCTGCCCATCTGCTTGGAGAGCGCCAACTTTATCTCGGGGAAGGCAGGGCTCTCAAGAAACATGCGTGTGGATGCCTTGCCGATATCGGTCACATAATGGGCATCGGAAGAGGTGATGAACTGGTACCCCTTCAGCTCGGGATAGCGCTGCCTTGCCTGGTGAATCCCCAATCCGGATGAGACCTCCAGGGCATCGAAGGGGACATCGGGAGGGACAAAGCCGAGCTGGCCGATGATGCCGAAGGCGGTTCTGTCGATGTGGGAAGCTATTGCGAGGCCCCCCAGGGAGTGTATCAGGTCCACCGCCCCATTTAAGGAGATCCCCGTGGCCCCGATCAGGAGGTGCTCGTTGAATCCTTCCACTTCGCCCGTTTCATTGACAATGGCCTGGATGCCGAAGGCATCCTCGTCATTCTTGCCGGACAGATGCGCATACACGGTCTCCTGCAGAGAAAGAAGCTCGTGCACACGCTCGAAGAGCGCAACGATATGCACCTCCTCACGTGTGGACAGCTCCATGCCGGGTATGACGACCAGGTCCGTACCGAGGGCTGCCTTGAGCACATACTGCACGTTTTCCGACGCGTTATGATCGCAGATAGCGATGATATCAAGCCCCTGCGCAATGCACTCCCTTACAACGGATGTGGGGTACATATCGAGTTCGGCACAGGGTGAAAGGCAGGTGTGCATGTGGAGGTTGCAGCGATATACCCTTCCCATCGCCCGGATAATTATGCCTTCATCCTTGTGAAGGGTGCAGGAGCTGATAAAGCCTGCCCACCACCTCGAATTCGTTCATGTCGGCCACGAGGATGGGGATGCCCTCCTTGGCGGCCTTCTCGAGGGTCTCTTTCTCGGGGGTTGCGCCATGGACGATGATGATGGCCGCATGTTCTTTCAGGGCCGCAACGGCCACGATATTCTGATGCACCTGCCGGGTCACCCAGATATTACCGGCATTGCTGTTGGCCATGACGTCGCTCAAGAGGTCGCCTGCATATCCTCCGGAGACTTCCCGTGAAAGGTTCTCCCAGCAGCACTTGCATTTCAATGAGAGCCGTTCGGAAATGGTTTCAAGTGTAATCACGTTATAATTCCTCGCTCAAGTTCTTTTCCGTTTAACATGATGATGCTCTTTACACTGGTGCCCTTGCCCGGTTCCGAAGTTAGGTCTAAATCATCCGAACATTTCTTGATGTTCGCAAGCCCCATACCCGCCCCAAAGCCCATCTCACGGATGGCATCGTCTGCAGTGGAGTAGCCTTCCTGCAGTGCCAGCTCGATGTCTTCGATACCGGGGCCCACATCAATAGCCTCGATAATGATGGAGTCGGGCAGGACATAGTAGCTGATAGTCCCTTGCTGTGCGTAGGAGATGATGTTCACCTCGGCCTCGAAGGTGATGATGGCCACCCTTCTGATTACATCCTCGGCTATGCCCATGGATTTCAGACCTTTCTTGATCTGGCTCGATACGATACCGGCATCGACAAAGTCCCGTCCATGGACCTCGTAGCTGCCCTCAAGGTAGTTCTCATAATCATTCATGGGCACTTTTCATTTCCTCGATGAATATCTCTCTGACGCACCCGGTTAAGCCGGCACGGTATAACAGGCCGCAGGACTCGAACATGATGAATGTAGTCCACAAGATCGGGATCCCGAGTTCGCGGGCGATCTCAACGAACTTGTCGGTCAGGGGTTTGCCCCTGCATATCACTATGGCCGCAATGTCAAGGGCATAGGCGGTCCTTATGGCCTGCAGGTTTGACAGCCCCGTGATAAGGAGACAGCCGGAACGCGCATAGGCGAGCACATCGCTCATAAGGTCCGCACCGAATGCGGTGCGGATCTCGATGCCGAGTTTATCTTCACCAACGATCACTTGAGCCTCTAAAAGATCCCTAACATCAGCAAGTGTCACAATAGTATCTATCGCCTCCTCAAGGATAAAATTGATATCAGTGTCCTCTTATGGTGATTATGCATTCAGGCAGTTATTCAGGTCCAGTCCTTTGAGCTGGGGCAATTCTGTTATCTTCCTGGCCTCTGTGACGCCGTTTACGTTCGTGATGACCAGGCGGCCATGCCCCTTGCCCAAGGCATTCACGAAGTCGTAGACGGCACCCACGACAGTAAGCCTTCCCTCATCGATGAGTGCTTTGTATCGTTTCATGGCCGTGGATACCTGGTGCTCCACGTTCTTTTTGATGTTCTTCATCAGTTCTTCATCGAAGCTCTCACAAACAGGAACGGTGAGACACGCCTTCAAGTTGTCAAGCTCGCATTTGACGGCATCGTTCTCTTTCTCATAACCCTTCATGAAGGCCTTGATAGCGCCGCAATCCGTGTGGCCCATGATGAGCAGGACCGGCGTGTGAAGATGCAGGATTCCATAATCCACTGAACCCTGGGCCGAGGTCATCTGGTTGCCGATGGTCTCGATGGTGAAGACCTTGTTGATGGGGTCAGGCTCGATGGCAATATGCTGGACCCGCGAGTCGCAACAGGCGACGAGGGTAATCTTCGGATGCTGGGCCGCCATGTGCGGCTTGAAATATGCCTCGCCATGGGAGGCAACGAAAGTACCGTTGTTTTCAATGATGTCTCTGATAATCTCGTTGACCACGGAACCCCCTTGATAGTGCACTATAGTATAAACGTGTATGGAGGAAAACCGCTCAATTGTAAAGAGTGAAGTCTTTTGGATTATCCTTGAGCCTTATATCAAGAAAAAGCGCTTACATACCGGTACACGGTCCAGAAATGGGCAAGAGTTCCGAGCATCACGAAGATGTGAAATATCTCATGAAAGCCGAAAAAATGCGGGATGGGATTCGGTCTCTTCAGGGCATAGATGAGGCCGCCCGTAGTGTAAAGCACCCCTCCTGCGAAGAGCCAGAAGAGCGCACCCGGCTGCAGGGTATGAACCAGCGGCACAACCCCCACAATGGCGATCCAGCCCATGAAGATGTACATGAGGGCTGTAAGCCACCTGGGGGCATGGATCCAGAAGATCTTGAACACGATGCCCATGAGCGCCACAACCCAGACAGTACCGAAGAGGCTCCATCCCCATGCCCCCCTCAGCGGCACAAGGCAGAAGGGTGTATAGGTGGATGCGATAAGCACAAAGATCATCATGTGATCAAGCTTTCTTAAGCGTGTAGTTCCCTCGGGGGAAAGGGGCAGCCAGTGGTAGAGCGTGCTTGCGGTATAGAGCAAGATCATGCCGATGCCGAATATGCAATAGGTGGTGAGGTGCCAGGGCTTCAGCGGGCTCGATGCCTTGATGATGAGCGCAACAAGCCCTGCTACGGCAAGCAAGGCCCCTATGAAATGTGTGAAGCCGCTCACCGGATC
>JBEKLI010000048.1:0-8757 GCA_050010275.1 Desulfomonilia bacterium
ATCACAGGGTTTGGCCTCCCAGCCACTATGAGGGATTACATGATGCACCGCGAAAGTGTCAAGACTTGAGATAGTACATTTGTTGGAGTTGACTTCTCAGATCACTGACCGTAGAATTGGCTGATAGAAAGGGCATGAAGGTCTTGCATGGCATCCATAGAGGAACTTTTGAAAGATAAAGGCATAACACGGCCAAAGGTAATACGCCGCAGTGACAACCGGGCACTCGATGAGATAAGGCAAGCAAAGATAATAAGAGGCTACTGCAAGCATGCAGTGGGCTCATGCCTCATCGAGATTGGCGATACCAAGGTGATTTGCGCTGCCAGCGTTGAGAACAAGGTACCGCCACATCTGAAAAATAGCGGGACCGGCTGGATCACGGCGGAATACGGGATGCTGCCTGCATCCACCAATGTGCGGACCGCACGGGAATCCACCCGGGGAAGGACCAAGGGCAGAACCCACGAGATCCAAAGGCTTATCGGGCGTTCACTGAGGGCTACGGCCTCACTTGCAGATCTGGGTGAACGGACGGTCTGGATTGACTGTGATGTGCTTCAGGCCGACGGAGGGACCCGCACTGCAGCCATCACCGGCTCATACGTTGCGCTCCATGAAGCCATCAATTTTATGCTCGATCGTCAGCTCATTGTAAAAAACCCGTTGCTGGAACAGGTAGCCGCCGTATCGGTCGGCATCATCGACGACCAGATTCTCCTTGACTTAAATTATGAAGAGGATTCGAGCGCTGCTGTCGATATGAACGTAGTCATGACCCGGACCGGCAGGATCATAGAGGTACAAGGCACGGCCGAGAAGGCCCCTTTCACACTGCAGCAGATGATGATGCTCATCCATCTCGCCCAAAAAGGGATAGGTGAGCTTATGACAAGACAATCACAAGTCCTCGGGATCCCATGAAGGTGCTGGTCGCCACCTCAAACCGTGGCAAAATCAGTGAAATCTCCCAGATACTCTCCAATACCGGCATTACTATCATTACCCCGCAAGAGGCAGGCCTTGAGCTTAACGTAGAGGAAAACGGCAACACCTTTGAGGAGAATGCAATATTCAAGGCCCTTGCCTGGCAGGGTGCCGGCGGATATCCAAGCCTGGCTGATGATTCCGGTCTGTGCGTGGACGCACTCGATGGAAGGCCGGGGGTTCATACTGCACGGTTTGCAGGAGCGGGGGCCTCTGACAGGGAGAATTATGAGCTTTTGCTCAAACTCATGGAAGGTAAAGAGGACAGGAAGGCCCACTTCACGTGCGCAGTTGCCCTCGCCATATCAAAGGACAGGGTGATTACCGCAACAGGCCGGTGCGACGGCATCATCTTACACGAGCCCATTGGTGAGGGCGGGTTCGGCTATGACCCGATCTTCCTTGACCCTGAAATCGGAAAGAGCTTTGCCCAGCTGACAAACGACGAAAAAAATACGCACAGTCACAGGAGCCGGGCGCTTGTGGCATTGAAGCAGAAACTTAAGAAACAAGGCCTGATCCACGGTTCGTAAGCGAGAGTTGCGACCGTTCTCCTTGCCCTATTACCATAGAGGCACGGAAAGAATGCATGCTCCTGCTGCCCTTAATATTCATACTTCTTTCCTATACAGGAGCTGCAGTGACTCGTAAAAAGATCCCCGCATGACAATCCTGAGCCATTGTAGTACAAAGGATGTCTCCTTATAGTAGAGAAGGTCATCGGATATGCCGTACACACTCATAGACCATACTGCTGATATCGGGATGAGAGTGAACGCCAAAAGCATTGAAGGCCTGTTTGAAGAGGCTGCTCATGCCCTTGCGGACATCCTTGGCGGTCGAAGCGATGAAGGGGATGCAGAAATCATAATCGAGACGCAGGGTATCGACCAGGTGGACCTGCTTGTGAGGTGGCTCCAGGAAATCCTCTATCTCATCGAGGTAAAAGGATTAAGGCTTAAAGTCGCAGCCATCCGGAGGCTGACTGATACAGAGGCACAAGGTGTCGTTCGAGGTGCGTATACCGGTAAGCCGCTGACAAGTGAAATCAAGGCCGTCACCTACCACAATCTCGATATAGCACATATTGACAATGCCTTTGTGACAACCATTATTCTCGATATGTAAGTGGAGATTAAGCCATGATCGCCCTCAAGGTAAGACGCATTGATCCCTTTCGCATCGAGATTGAAAAGGCTCCTCCCATGCGGACCACCGGACTCATCTATGCCAACCATGCCATTGAGCGGACCCTTGAACACGACAATGTGCTTCAGCAGGTAGCCAATGTAGCCACGTTGCCCGGTATTATCGGGCCCTCGCTTGCCATGCCGGACATCCACTGGGGCTATGGATTCCCCATAGGGGGCGTTGCTGCATTCTCAAAGAAAGATGGCATCATCTCTCCGGGTGGCGTGGGCTATGACATAAACTGCGGGGTCTGCTGCATACTGACCGGCCTTAAACTCGACGAGGTGAAGCCTTCTCTGGACAAGCTTCTGGCATCACTGTTCAACAACGTGCCATCGGGGGTAGGGTCGAGCAACAAAGATCTTGCCGTCGGAAACAAGGAATTTAGCAGTGTGCTTGAAAATGGTGCACGCTGGGCCGTGAAGAAGGGCTATGCACCTCATGACGATCTTGATGCCCATGAAGACGGTGGTTGTATCGAAGGGGCCGACCCGGATGCGGTCTCAAAAAAGGCCATTGAGCGCGGCCAGCCCCAGCTCGGAACCTTGGGCTCGGGTAACCACTTCCTTGAGCTCGATGTGGTCGACCAGGTCCTGGAGAGCAAGACGGCCAATCATTTCGGGATTTTCGAAGGCCAGGTTGTGGTTCAGGTGCACACCGGCTCCCGCGGTCTCGGTCACCAGGTGTGTGACGATTACGTGCATGGGATGTTAGCTGCGGCCTCGCGCTACCGCATAAGCCTGCCCGACAGGCAGCTCGCATGCGCCCCTGTTATGAGCAAAGAAGGGATGGAGTATTTCAGGGCAATGGCCTCAGCTGCAAACTTCGCCTTTGCCAACCGGGAACTCATCGTTTTTCTCATTCGGGAGAACTTTGAACATGTCTTCGGGGGCTCCTTTGAAAGGATTGGCATGCGGCTTCTGTATGACTGCTGCCATAACATTGCCAAGATGGAGCGAGTCATGTGGGAAGGCTCGGAAGTGGAGGTATGCATCCACCGCAAAGGTGCCACCCGCGCATTGCCGCCTGGTGACAAGAGGCTGCCCCAGAGGTTCAGAAAATGCGGACAGCCTGTGCTTGTACCCGGCGATATGGGCAGAAAGTCATTCATCATGGTGGGTGCGCAGGGCGCATCCGAGACCTTTTACAGCGCATGCCACGGCGCGGGAAGACTGCTTTCCCGGCATGAGGCGAAGAAGAGATCAAAGGGAAGAGAGATCCTTGAAGAGCTGCGTAGAAAGGACATTCACGCCATGGCTGCTTCACGCGCAACCCTTGCCGAAGAGATTCCTGAAGCCTACAAGGATGTCTCGGATGTAGTTGACACGATGACCGGGGCCGGCATCGCCAAAGCGGTAGCCCGACTCAAACCCTTTGCCATGGTCAAGGGTTAAATCAGCCTTCGGCCGGTTTCTCCTCTTCGGCACCTGCAGCCGCCTCTTCTACTTCTACAGGGGCGACCTCTGCAATACGGGTGGTGACGAGCATTGCAATGACCTTTTTCTCGCTCACACCGTGGGCAAGATGCACGCCTTCGGGAAGCTTCAGGTCTGATGCATGAATGATATCATGCTTGTCCAGGATGCCGGAGATGTCCACCTCGATCTCGGAAGGGATATCGGCGGGTGAGCACTTGAGGTGGATGGATGTCTCCTCGTGTGCAACCTTGCCCTTGCCTTCCTTCTCCCCCGGCGACATACCGATAAATACCAGCGGGACATCCACCGTGACTTGCCGCTTGGGGTCTATCTTCAAGAATTCAATATGGATGGCCCCACCCTTGAGTTTATCCCTATGAACCATATGGATGAGCACCTGAATAGTCTTGCCGTCGAGTTTCAGGTTCACCAGGGTTGTCCCATGGGACTTTCTATAGAGCTGCTCGAATGTCCGCTCATCGACCTGGACATGAACCGGCTCGAAATCTTTCCCGTGAATGATGCCGGGTATGACGCCCTGTCTGCGAAGCTTGTCGACCTTCTTCTTTCTGAGCAAGCGCTCGCTGACTTCAAGGGTGAGCTTCTGTTTTGCCGTCATACTATTTCCTCCACTATGTACTATATAAAATAGAGACTCTCTATACTGGGAAGCCCTGGATCAAGTCAATGGGGAAGTCCATAACATAAAAAAATGCACGGGTACACCCTTTCATAGTATCACTCTTTCTCGCTGGCACATTACGTATTGCCCACTTGACATCGTAACCCCTTTGGGCATAATGAAGCCTCAATGATACTGGTAGTTTCACTACCGGTATCTTTTTCATTTTAGAGAAGGAACTGCCATGAAGCGAAGCCCCATTACGAAAGAAGGTTATGCCGCACTCAGGGAGGAACTTGAGAGGTTAAAGAAGCACGAACGGCCGAAGATTATTGCCGCCATCGAAGAGGCCAGGGGACACGGAGACCTCTCGGAGAATGCCGAATACATCTATGCCAAGGAGCGGCAGGCCTTCATCGAGGCACGCATGCAGGACCTGGAGAATAAGCTCGGCAACGCGGAGATTATCGACACCACCAAGCTGCCTGCAGACCGTATTGTCTTCGGGTCCAAGTTCATCCTGTGTAATGTCGATACTGATGAGGAGATCAGTTACCAGATTGTGGGCGTGGACGAGTCCGACATCAACAAGGGCAAGATCTCGGTGGAGTCACCCATGGCCAAGGCCCTCATCGGCAGGAGGACCTCTGATGAGATAATCGTCGACACCCCCAACGGCAGGCGTGAATACGAGATCCTCGAGATCGTCAGGGTTTAGGAAAGCCCAAGTCCTTCAATTCGGAGTTAAGAGCTTGGATATATTGCCCTTTGGGAAGTACCCCCGATCCTTTTCCTTAAATACCATTTTACCGAAGCCTTGAACGCTTAAAAAAAAAGAAAATGACCGGTTATGTAATTGAGTAAGAGCACCGAAATATACTAAGGTGTGCAGCATGAAGATTAAGCTCATTGCTATCGTCTTATGTTCAATCTTTCTCATGGGTGCGAACGGACCTATCCAACCCACCTATACGGTCCAAAGCGGAGATACGCTCTCTAAGATTGCAGCCAGGTACATGCCGTATACCGCTGCCTATACAAAGAGGGAGCTTATAACCAACATCAAGGATATCAATAAGATTAACGGTGCCCTCTCACTCGGGCAATCCTTGAGCATACCGGTTGTCTATAACCAGCCTCTCAAGCCTAAGACTATAACGAAGCCGAAGGATTTTACGGCCAGGGGTCTTTATATGAATCCGTCCTCGGCCGGTACACACTTTATCCTCGATTCTGCTACCAGGCTCAGAAAATTTAGCGGGAACACCCTCGTATTTGACGCCAAAGATGATTCGGGTGCTATAACGTTTCCCAGCACCATACGGGCGAAATACTGCCCTAACGAGAAGTATACCCCGAATATAGAAGAGCTCCCGAAGATGATCGAATACCTGCATCGAATGGGTATCCATGTTGCGGCCCGGGTAGTGGTCTTCAGGGACCCGATCATGTCGCGGGTCAAACCGGAATGGTGCATCAATAGAGAAAAGCAATGGCTGAATCCCGAAAACCCCGAGGTACAGGAATATATCCTTACCGTGGTGAGAGAACTCGCAGATAACGGTCTGGATGAGATCCAGCTCGATTATGTCCGGTATTTTGCGGACGGCAAGACCACAACGGGCAAGGAAGGCGTCCAGCGGACCGATGTCATCGCCGGATTGCTCAAGAAGGTGCACGAAATTACTGCACCCAGAGGCATACTTTTATCCATGGACATGTTCGGGATCGTGATCTGGCAGAGGGATGTGGATGTGCTCGTGGTAGGTCAGGACGTGACCAAGATAAAGTCCTATGTGGATATCATCTCGCCCATGCTCTACCCATCACATTTCAGCGCCGGGTTCGCAGGGGTGAAGAACCCTGCTGATGATCCTTACCGTTTTGTATTCAGCGGTATAAAAAGGATGAAGGAGCTTGTAGGAGAAGAGGTGGTTATCAGACCGTGGCTCCAGTCATTTCCTCTCAGGGTGACACGAGGGTTCGGCCCAAAATACATACAGACCCAGATCAAGGCCGCCAATGATGCCGGAGGGACGGGATGGCTGCTGTGGAGCCCGGGGAACCACTACACCTATGCCTATGTGGCCATGCAGAATCTTCCGAAGCCGAAACCCGAAGTTCATGAGGCAGGCGTTGGAACAAAGACCATGGAACCTAAACAGCCAACCCCTCTAAAGAATACCTCGCCATTACCAACAGTGCAGCCGGTCGGGGCAAACCAGCAGACACCTCCTGAGCCGAAGCCCGGCGTGAAGTCATGATCCTAAGGCAATTACGTAATACCGTATTAAGCAAGAAATCACGAGCCGGTTACTCACCCAGCTCGTGATTCTGTTTGGTGCGATACTGTTAGGATATTCTCTTGTGCGGCTGGAGGTAATTACCTATGCCTGATGATGGCATTGCATGTATCCAATTCTCGGCCTCCCAATCGCTTGTCACTTAATTCTGACGTTTGCGGGCAGTTTCCTGGTAAGTATGTCCACTGTTTGCTCGACCATCTCCTCCACAACCTGCCGGGCAGGCTTGATATCATGGATGATGCCCGACACCTGGCCTGCAAAGCCCCCCATATAGTCGTCCATATGAATGTTCATGAAGTCCGCGAACAGGGCAGAAGAAACCAGCACCTGCATGGGGAATGGAAGCGGTTCGAGACCCGATGAATTCCACAAATCATGGAATTTACTATAGCTCGTACGAGAGGTCTTGCCCGTGATAGCAGTGCTTACCCGTGTGTCCTCCTCAGTTGAGGACAGGATGCGGTGCTTGTTAACATCCAGGGCCCCTGCTTCATGCGTTGCCAGGAACCGGGTCCCTACCCAGACACCCACACACCCCATGGCAAGGGCGGCAGCAAGCCCCCGACCGTCGCCAATGCCGCCGGCAGCGAGCACCGGGACATTACCTGCAGCATCCAGCACTCCCGGAAGCAGGGCCATGGTGCCGACCCTGCCGGTATGGCCGCCTCCTTCGAACCCCTGCGCCACGAGCAGGTCAATGCCGGAGTCAGCCATTCGCCGAGCGTTCTTCACATTGCCCGTGATTGCAAGCACCTTGATGCCATTCGCATGTGCCTCCTCCACCATGAAACCCGGGTTACCCAGCCCCGCACAGAAAAGCGGAACCTTCTCCTCGATACACACCTTCACGGCCTCAAAGGGTCTCATGGTAGTGGTGTTGAGTCTCACCATGACATCCGCACCGGGCAGCCCGAGCTCCTGCCTTACCTTGTTGATCCAATCCTGATGAGGTTTGGGCAGGGTTTTCAGAGCTACACCCAGCGGTATCTCCTTGAGCTCGCCATAATCAATGCTCTTACCTTCGAGAACGTTCTTGGGAAGCAGAAGGTCAACCCCAAAGGGTTTGTTTGTACGTGCCCTGATATCACGGATGGCCTGCCGCATTTCATCCACGGTGAAGCCGCTTCCGCCCAGCACACCGAGTCCACCGGCTTCAGAAACCGCAACCACGAGTTCCACAGGTGAGCCTGCCTGCTCCCCGATGAGCACCGGACCCATGCCTGCGCATAAAATAGGATACTCGATCCCGAGCATGTCGCATAGTTTGGTCTTAAGAATTCTTCTTGCCATAAAGCCCCTCCATAAAAGCTTAATTACACATAATGTCTCTCATCTTTTTTATACCAGCAAACATACACCCAGCAGGCCCTTTCATTCACAAAAATCGGAACAGGGTCTGCGAGGTGTACGAATGTTCCGAGCACGTTGGGAACCTCATGCACGGTGAAGCCGATACCCTTGTGTCCGCTCTCTACAAGCTCTGCCTCATCCTGCACGAACCCGTTGGCCCCGCAGTCGCATTGAGCAAACCAGACATCCAGGTCCTCAATATTTATGGCATGCCGTTTCCCGCAAAAGGTGCATCTCGCAACTAAAGAATTCATATACTATTTATTGAAATAGCCGGGCCTCTATGTCAACAGGCATGATTGTGTTAATGTAAGATAGTATATGGTAAATTCAAATAGATGAACCGTCTCGCAACAAATGCCTTTTTATATTATAATGAAAAAAACTTTAGGGGAAGCATATGAACATCCGTCCTTCTCTTGCCTTTATTATCTTCTTCTCAGCCATCATTTCCACCCCTCTTCTCTATGCAGCAGAGCCGGATATGCCGGGTAAGATCACACAGGAGACTATCTCACACGGAGGTATGGAGCGGACATTCCTTGCGTACATACCAACGGGCGAGCTCTCTTCTCCGGCCCTTATCATCGTTCTGCACGGCTCCATGGGCACGGGAAAGAAGATGCGCGAGGAAGTATGCGGGGGTCAGTTCGATCGTCTTGCCGAAAAGGAAAAGTGTATCGTGGCCTATCCGGATGGTTATAAAAAGTACTGGAACGATTGCCGCACCATACCCAAAGATTATGCCCACACGCAGAACATCGATGATGTGGGGTTTATCACCAAGGTGATCGAGACCTGCTGCACAAAGTGGCAGGTAAATCCCAAGAGAGTCTATGCAATCGGCCTTTCCAACGGCGGGCATATGTGCTACCGGCTCGCC
>JBEKLI010000049.1:0-8687 GCA_050010275.1 Desulfomonilia bacterium
GATCTTGATGTCGCGCCAGTGTTTTTCAATATCCCAGTCACGGTCAGCGCCGTAGTGACCCAGCACGTCCATGGCCTTGCCGAAGCAATCCACAGCCCGGTCAGACACGAAGTCCTTGATGTTGCGGATCCTGCCAACCACATCCTCTGAAATCAGGGGTTTGCCGTAGGGTTTGTTCCGGCGGTCGCCGATCATGGCCGCCTCATGGCCAAGGATGCGGCAGATATCTATGTCGCCTGCTATGCGCCCGATGATAGCGGCAATGGCGTCATTCTCCTTTAAAGGACGGTTGTTGTAGGTATGCGTGGACACGAACTCGTAGAGTTTCTCGTACAGGTTCAACATGGCACCGGTGAGGAAGGAGCAGCTCATGACCTGACCGAAGGAGATGAGCTGGTAGAAGGCCTTGGCATCTTTCCCGGGACCGTGGGCGCGGTACCAATTCGGCACCCGCACGTCTTCGAACCAGATGTCGCCGTTCTTGTCTGCGGCCATGCCTGCCTTCTCGTAGGCCCCGCCCTGTGTTACACCCGGCAGATCCGCAGGAACAAAGATGAAGGCAAAATCATTAGGGTCATTTGAACCGAGTTTTGTCGTGCACGGCACACCGAAGAGCTTGGACACACCGCCCGAGTTGGTGGGCCAGAGCTTGTGGCCGTTCACCACCCACTCATCGCCGTCGAGCCGGGCCGTGGTGCGGATGGTCTTGCCGCCCAGCAGGCCCAGGTTCTCGATATCCGCACCCCCCTGGGGTTCGGTCATGGCATTGGCTGCAAACACGGCCTTCTTTGCGTTGCAGAACATGGGGGCGAATTCCGCAATGAGCCGTTCGTTCACATAGGGTTCCACCATGATCACAAGCAGGGGCCAGAAGGTAACGGCCAGAGCCACGGCCATGCCCGTGTCGGCCCGGCCCAGTTCCTCGCAGAGCATATACCCCACCCGGAAGATATAATCTGAGTTGGCCAAACCCCACCCGCCGTATTCCAGGGGGAAGAGGGATTTCTGAAGGCCGAGTTCGACCATGAGCTTGTCGAATGCCGGTTCGATGAGGTGATGGTCCTTCCAGTCCTCGTCGTATCCGCGACGTTCCGGCATGACCCACTCATCCAGGTGTTTCCTGATCACCCGCCTGAAGTGTTTGTCAAAGGGAGATATATATTCTTCCGGTCGCGAGAATTCATCGAAATGTTTCATGGCTAAAATCCCTCCTCAGATCTCAGTGCAGTTATAGAAGAACCGTGCCGTGTCCATCTTCACCGGCGCCTCGGCAGCCACCCCGCACAGGAGCGACTGGATAGTCTTCACATCCCGCCAGTGTTTCTCCACGTGCCACTCCTTGGAGTACCCTGCCGAGCCCATGAGCTCCAGGCCGCGGTTGATGGCCTTCATGACTGATTGCTGCACGCGGGACCCGATCATTTCGGCAAAGGTGAACACGCGTGCACCATTACCCGCGCTCCATTCCTCGGGCCTGGTGATAATGTGGGCAAGGTCATAGAGGAGCAGCTTGGAGAGCGCGACCTCCTCCGCCACGTCGGCGAGTACCGAGGCGCACAGCGGGTTCTCCTTCAGCATTGTCCCGCCCTTGATCACGCGTGTCTCACCCCAGTCAAAGAGCATCTCATAGAAGTTCGTTCCGGCCCCCGCGCTCACCCCGCCGAGCAGGAGGTTGATCCAGACATAGAGTTCTTCAACCGCACCATCCCTCTCGATCACGTTCTCTTTGGAGACCCGGACATTGCTGAAGGTCACATCCGCATTCTCACAGGCGTTGAGCCCGGTGGTCAGAAATGCCACGCCTCTCTTCACACCGGCGGCATCACCCGGAACGAAGGCGATACAGGGTTTCCCATTCTTCCCCGCACACACGACGCAGAACAGGTCGGCCTCCTTCCCGCTGAACAGCGGCCTCAAGTTTGCGCCTTCGATAGTGTATCCGCCCTCGACGGCCTTTGCCTCGGCAAGGATGGCCCTGCCATTGAACAGCGGATGCTCTTTCCCGGCGATACCCGCCCCCGGGAGGATAATGGCAACGGTCTTGATCTCGTCGCCGGCGTACAGAGGAGCGAGCGTGTCGCAGAGCTTCTTGTTGATGTTGTGCTCAAGGGTGATGGTCGCGAAGATGGCGTACTTTGCAGCCAGCGTTATGCCTATTGCAGCATCTGCCCTGCCGGTCTCGCAGAGGATGGTGAGTACGCCCGGTGCATTTTCAGGGCTGTTCCATCCGAATCCACCATGTTCCACAGGAAGGGTAAGCCGCTGGAGGCCGATGGCCAGCCCCAGCCTCTCTCTCTCTTCCTTGAAGAGACTGGTGTAGTTCTCCCGGTACTCCATACGCTTTGAGATGATCTCCTTGTCGGCCCACTGCCTCACAAGGGTGGCAATGCTTTTCGATTCATCATCCATCCACTGCTTCGGGAAAATAAAAAGATCATCGACATTCCTGTTCATAGAACCCCCACGAATTGAGACATAGTTTTCTTTATTAGAGCAAAAGGACGGTACTTGTTGATGATCGGCCTAACCATGAATATATGGTGGTAAGATGACCCTGAGAAGAAAACCATCCCCATGCAGATTCCTTTCTGAGGCATGAGAGAGTGCCTCAAAAATTCGATTTCAAGGTCCCGGGCTTTCACTGAACCGGTAGGTGATAAGTTCATGTTGTTTGACAGTAATGATGTTTCAATATCCTGAATAGTAATTATCATTACTCTCTTGTCAAGGGAAGCAGAAAATATATTTTTTTAGAAGTAATTAATATCCTCAGATAGATAGGAACCAGGGGTTTGTGCATCATCATGTATTTTAACATGACATGATGCATTGTGTGATTGGGTGCAAACTCTATCCCTCGGCAGGGGAAAGTGAATACATCATGATAGTGATATGATAAGAGGGAGCCGATCAGATTAGAAAAATAAGGTCAAAATTCTTTGTATCTTTTCCATGCTGTTTACAGAGATTATAAAGCAATCGCACTCTGTTTTTTTGTCAACTCAAGGGCCTTTCTCCCTTCTCCGGTAAGGTATGCCTCGAACATGGCGAGAACCATCTTTATCAAGTTTTCAATGATCTCTTTGCGCGTGTACTGCTTTTCAACAAGATAGTTGTGGATAAGCTGAAGACTCATGCCGATAACGGCTGTCCCGAACATCATAGGGTCTATCCCTTCGATGACCCCCATTTTAATCCACTTCTCCAGGTCCTCGCTTGCATCATAGGCGAAACCCTGAAAATATTTCCACACGTTAACATCAAGGTCGGTGTCGACACCGAAACTTCCCCTCAAGATCATGAGGAGCTGCTGGGGATTGTTATCTACATAATCAAAGACAGCATTAAAGGTCGCCAGGAGGGTCTTTGCCCTTTCCTCATGACTCCAGATATCAACCGGCTCACGCATGAGCTTTACCGTTATCCTGAGGCTCTCGAGACTTTCCAGGGTGATCTGCTCGAAGAGGTCTTTTTTGTCTTTGAAATGATTATAGAATGTCCCGGCTGACATACCGACAGCCTTCACGATGTCCATAACCTGGGTATTGTGGTATCCGTATTTGCTGAAAAGCTCGCATGCAGCCTCGATGATCTTTTCCTTGGTCTTTATTCTTCTATTGTCTGATGTCCTTACCATGTTTCCCAACCAACTCATTGATTCAGATAGCTAATTACATTTTATTGCGGAAGAATATGATCTAAGGGTTCAGATGTCAAGATAAATGCATGTGAAAAAGATGGGATATGAGTCGGGATCGCAAGATGATTTTATTAACTGGAAAACGGTACTGATCCTTGCTTTGTGCCCTACTCAAAAGAAATAATATGATGCTTCCCGTATGACTATGGACGTCACAGCGTATTTGTGGTACTCACTAAAAAAGTATTATTCAGGCTACTGCATGTGAATCAAAACTATATGAGGGGGAAAAATCTATGAGGCGCTTCAGTTTAACCGTAGCAGTCTGTTTTGTAGTCGGATTGTTCCTATT
The DNA here is from genome assembly GCA_050010275.1 of Desulfomonilia bacterium. GTDB lineage: Bacteria > Desulfobacterota > Desulfomonilia > UBA1062 > UBA1062 > MWEI01. The sequence continues at coordinate 3,993 of JBEKLI010000049.1, forward strand.
GGCCATTGTCCCATCCTATCTCTTTGCTGCAGGTCCGGTGAGAACCGTGGTTGTGGCAACAGATGCCACTTGGCCTCCCATGGAGATCCTCGATGCCAACAAGAACATCATCGGGCTCGACATCGACTTCCTGAATGCTGTTGCCAAGGAGGCAGGCTTCAAGGTCGAGTTCAAGAACACCGCTTGGGACGGCATATTTGGAGGGCTCGAACTGGGCAAGTATGACGCCATTATCTCTTCGGTCACCATCACGGATGAGCGCAAGAAAAAGTACGACTTCTCGCTCCCCTACATCAATGCAGGCCAGGTACTCGTGGTGCCCAAGACCACCAAGGGTGTGAAGACCGTAGCTGACCTGAAGGGTAAGAAGGTTGGCGCACAGATCGGCACCACAGGCGCCATGGAGGTGCAGAAAGATAAGGCCGTAGAACTCAAAAACTACGACGAGATCGGACTCGCCTTTGAAGACATGGCGGCAGGCAGGATCGAAGGTGTTGTATGCGACACCCCGGTTGCAGCCGACTATGCGCTCCAGCGGGCCGAGTACAAGACCAAATTTATGATCGTAGGCGAGCCTTTCACCAAGGAACAGTACGGTATCGTCGTGAAGAAGGGCGACAAGAAGCTGCTGGACCTCCTCAACAAGGGCATCAAGGCTGTGCAGAAAAAAGGCATTGATAAAGAAATTGAAAAGAAGTGGCTGAGATAAGTTTTAGAAAAAAGAAAAAGGTTGATGAGCCTAAGAAGGTACTCATAGACGTAGGCGACGGGGCCGCCATCCCCTCAAAGGAGGATGTCGGCCTTTTCACCGCGTGGCGGGTAGCCTTCTTCGGCTCGATTTTGATCACGGCCGGCTTGGTCGTCTTCAAGCCCAACCCCTACCTGGAGATCATCAAATTCGTGCCGGACGGCATCCTGGTAACCTTTGAGGTGACCGTGATGTCCATCATGCTGGCGCTTGTCATCGGGTTATTCACAGGCCTTGGCAGGATCGCCAAGAACCCGCTCATCAACGGCATCGCATCGCTCTACGTCGAGGTGATCAGGGGCATCCCATTGCTGGCCCAACTCTTTTACATATACTTTGCACTGGGCAGAATTATCCAGTTGCCCCCCATGCCGAGCGCTGTTATGGCCATGTCGATCTGCTATGGCGCGTACATGGGAGAGATATTCCGGGCAGGTATCCAGTCCATATCCAAAGGGCAGACCGAGGCGGCACGCTCGCTCGGCATGTCGAGCACGCAATCCATGTTTCATGTCATCCTGCCGCAGGCCATAAAAACAATCCTGCCGCCCATAGGTAATGAATTCGTGGCACTGCTGAAAGACTCGTCACTGGTGTCGATCCTGGCCGTTGCAGACCTGCTGAGGAGAGGCCGCGAGTATGCATCCCAGACCTTTGCCTATTTTGAGACCTACACCATGGTGGCGCTTGTGTATCTCATGATCACCCTGTTCTTATCAAAGCTCATCAGCATCATGGAGGACAAGATCCGTGCAGAATGAAGGCCGACGCAAGATGGTCGAGATGAAGGGGGTTTTCAAGTACTTCGGCTCCCTGAAGGCCCTGGATAATGTATCGCTGGATGTCTTTGACGGTGAAAAGGTGGTCATCATCGGCCCCTCCGGCTCAGGAAAAAGCACTCTTTTGCGCTCCATAAACCGCCTGGAAGAAGTGAATGCAGGCACCATCATTGTGGATGGTTTTGACATTTATGATGCGAAGGTGAACATCAACAAGGTGCGCGAAGAGGTCGGCATGGTGTTTCAGTCGTTCAACGTATTCCCTCACAAGACCGTGCTCCAGAACCTTATGCTGGCCCAGCTCGTGGTAAGGAAGCGGGGGAAGGAAGAAGCGGAGAAGATCGCTTACGGCCTGCTTGACAAGGTCGGCATCCGCGAAAAGGCAAACGTGTACCCCACCAAGCTTTCAGGCGGGCAGCAGCAGCGTGTGGCCATTGCCCGGGCGCTTGCCATGCAGCCCAAGCTCATGCTCTTTGATGAGCCCACATCCGCCCTTGACCCCGAAATGATCGGCGAGGTGCTCGACGTCATGGTGAACCTGGCCAAAGAGGGCATGACCATGATCGTGGTCACCCACGAGATGGGCTTTGCCCGCGAGGTGGCGGACCGTGTCATCTTCATGGACTACGGAGTGATCCTTGAAGAAGGCTCGCCCGAGCACTTCTTCAAGAACCCCACGCACGAGCGCACACAGCAGTTCATGAGGCAGATCCTGTAGGAGCACCTTCAGGTGCGACCGGAGGCGGAATCGCGGCTAAAGACCGCTCCTGCAATATTACGCTTACAGCTCCTAATCCATTGACAAATCCCCAATGTCTATGCCAAAAACATCACCTGTGCCAGCGTAGCTCAGTGGTAGAGCAGCTGATTCGTAATCAGCAGGTCCGGGGTTCGACCCCCCGCGCTGGCTCCAGTAATTAAGCCATTATACAATGATCGTTACATTCATGATGAAGCTTAAGAGTCTTATTTGTCCCACTCCTGTCCTCCCGAGCCGAGTGGAAGAGGAGGTCTTGGCATATTGATTGAACAAAAGGCTCCCATCATAGCTTTCGTCTGGCGGCAAAAGGATACAATCCCTTCTGTGATCCATATGGCACACCGAACGGGAAGCAGGGCCATCTTTGATTGTTCCATGATGGAGGCTGGAGAACTGTGTCCTTTCTTACACAAGGCTGACCAGGCCGGCCTCCTTAGAGATATCAAAATATCTCTCCCTACCATGCTTGATCCATCATTCGGGCAGTTCCTTAAGGGAACAGGAATCCAAAACATCTGGGTAGAATGCCTTCACTGGTTTTCGGTAGGAGATCCTTCCATTGTTCTCAGGAGATTGAAGGAATTATCTGAAACCCGCTGTTGCATTCCTATCATCGGGGACCTGGATTTCCTGGCAGCCATTCTGAAGGACGGATCGGGAATCAGACGTATTGCCCTGAAAGGATGCGAGGCCTCTGGGTTTGTGAGTGGAGAAACGACCCTATCCATCTATTCAGCAGCCAGGAACATGGTGCTCTCATCGTCGACATCGCCGGAAATCCTCATCTGGGGAGGCATTTCAACCCCTGAAGCTGCAGCGGCATTTTTGTCCACAGGGGCAACCGGTATCGTCTTCGAGAGTGTCCATTGGTTGACAGACCTGGTTGTCATTGATGATCTCCAACGTCAGGGTATTGCAAATCTCCGTATGGATTCTACCGATCTGGTTGGCTTGGATCTGCAGGTCCCGTGCCGCCTTTTCAACAAGGGAAATTCTCGTGCATTCAAGGAGATCAGGAATATCGAGGACTCTCTATGCGGAGAAGAGATCTCGGAAGAAATCCGCAATTCTTTTATAAATTATGTGCATGCTAAAGCCATCCACCCGCTGGAGAGTAATTACAACCAGGATGAGGTCATCCCTCTGGGTGTTGAGGCTTCATTGGCTCTATCCTTTGTCGAGCGTTTTGGCACCGGAACACAGGAGGCGCTGAAAGCCTTCATGGATGAGATTCGAAAATCATGCGACCTGGCACAAGCAAAAAAGGATTGTTTTTTAGACAGTCCAATAGCCGGAGAACTCGGAATTCAATATCCATTTATCCAGGGAGCCATGTCTTCTATCACAGATGTCCCCGCGTTTGCCCTAAGGGTTGCCGATGCCGGTGGATTACCCACCATCGCGCTGGGCTTAATGGACGAGGAGGCCCTTAATAAGAATCTGGGAAGGTTGTCAGAGATCATGGGAGAGCGACCTTATGCAGTGAATGTCATCTCTCTGGCAGAAAACCCTTTCAGGGATATCCATCTGGCCTGGATAAAAAAACACAACCCACGTTTTATCTGGATCGCGGGCGGCGATCTTTCCCCCATAAGAGAATTGAGAGAATGCGGCATCGAGGTCGTATATATCGCCCCTGATGATGCCCTGCTGAGGCATGCCCTTGAAGCCGGTGTCCGGTATGTAGTCTGCGAGGGCTACGAGGCAGGTGGCCACGTGGGACAACATAGCGTGCTCACCCTTGCTCAAATGGTTTTGAACCTCAAACAGTGCAACCCATCCCTGTTCAGGAACCGCCGCGTGATCCTTGCAGGGGGAATCTTCAATCGAGAAACTGCCTTCATGGCTGCCATGCTTGGCGCAGATGCTATCCAGATGGGCACCGCGTATCTGGCCACACGGGAAATCGTTGAAACGGGGGCCTTGACTGTGCTCTATCAGCGGCTGATCCTGGAATCGCTTCCCTGTGGAACAGTGATTTCGGGACGGAGTACTGGATTACGGGTGCGATCCTTGAGGACGCCATTATTGGCAGCTCTTACGACCCTGGAGAGGAAGTTTGCAGCGAGCCGCCAAAACGAGTTCTCCTTCCGAAAGAGAATGGAGGAAATGACTGCGGGGAGCCTCTTTGTTGCGGCCAGGGGGATGGACTGGGCAGATGAAACGCCACTGGATGAGCTGGTCTGCCGGGAACGCGGGCAGTTTATGAGCGGGTCCTGTGCCGGTCTCATTCGTAAGATAAAGGACCTGCATTCGTTTCACCTCGATCTGGCCCAAGGCCCTCTGATGCTGTATAAACCCTTCGAGGGGTCTGTCAATAATATCTCGGAACCTTTACCTGGGGCGTCATTCCAAAGAGAACCCCCGTCCACCGGCGTTAGCCATGGACGCGATCGGGGCAACATTCG
>JBEKLI010000050.1:0-8601 GCA_050010275.1 Desulfomonilia bacterium
TTGTCCGGCGGACCGGTCCACGGTGCAGGACCAAGGGATCATCCCTCGAGAAGGGGAAGAGGATAAAATCGATATCACCTCATTGTCTTCCATGAAGGAGTGGTCAAGAAAGATATCCCTGAGAAACGGCCTGGGCCGGATATTTGCAGACGGCTTCAGGGGCATGTTCAGTCAATTCGGCCTGGAGGCAAAGAAACTCGCCCCCTCTACGATAAAGGACATGCTGACCTATATCGGCCCCAGGGGGCCGATGCCGTGGAACCTCTTCGGCACCATGGAGCTCGGCCAGGTCATGGACCCAAGGGGGCCTCATGTGGGCTCCAGCGGGTCACCAACATATTTTGCAAAGCGTGAGCTCGATGTATTCCCCCAACACCTGAGGCGCATGGGTATCTCCGAAGATGCCATCGACAGTATCCTGCCCGGACTTGGCACACCTTCCCAGGAGCTTAAAATAGGCAGGCTGCTGAAGTATTCCCATCAATGGTTCACCATCCTGGGTTCCTTAGGTATTTGTGCGAGGGCCCAGATCAACCGGTTCTATGATGCAGGGCTTTGCGCCGAGCTCTATGAAGCAGTGACCGGGATCAAGACGGATCTCGATGACCTCAGACTGAGGTCGGATCGGGCCTGGGCCCTGTTGCACATGGCCAATGTCCGGGCCGGGTTTACGAGGAAGGATGACATTCTGCCTGAAAAATGGTTCCAGGATCCTGCTTTTAAAAATTACCTGACCGGCCGGCCGTTAAGCCCTGATGACGTGGAGCGCATGATGGACGACTATTATGACGAGCAGGGGTGGGATGTAAAGACCGGTATTCCGACTCAGGAGAGGCTGAAAGAGCTTGGGTTGTGAATAGGCATTGATCGATTGCAGGAGCGTTTCAGACGCGATCAACACCAATACGATCGGGTCGCACCTGTCGGCGCTCCTGCAGACACCTAATATCTATTTCTCGTTCATATGGTGCTTGATCACCTGACCCTTGACCATGTAGATCACATCCTCGCATATATTTGTGGTGAGGTCTGCGATGCGCTCCAGGTTGCTCGCGATCTTCATGATCTGCAGCGCCCGCTCGATGGTGGTGGGGTCGGATGTCATGAAGGTGATGAGCTCTCTGATGATCTGGGTCCGCAGGCCGTCCACGATGCTGTCGCGTTCGCACACGCTGCGGGCGAGTTCTGCATCCTCATTGATAAAAGATGTGATGCTGTCCGATATCATGGACTTCACCACATCTGCCATCCTCGGGATGTCGATGAGGGACTTGACCGGTGGCCGTTCGATGAGAAAAAGGCCGCTCTCCGCTATGGTGACCGCATGGTCTCCGATCCGCTCCAGGGTGCTGTTGATGTTCAGGATCATGATGATGGTGCGCAAGGCCTTGCCCGTAGGCTGGTGCTGGGCAATGATGGACACACACCTCTCATCGAGCTCGATCTCGTAGGTATTCGCCCTCGGCTCGTCAAGGTGTATGACATCTGCGAGCTGATCCTCCTTCTTAACTTTAAGGCCGGTGATGCTCTGGTCCACCATGGACTCCACCAAGGTAGCGAATTCCATGAGCGTCTTCTTAAGGTTCGTCAGTTTGGTCTCTTCTAACATGAATGCTCCTCATCCGAATTTGCCGCTTAGGTATTCCTCGGTCATACGCTCCTTGGGTACGGTGAAGATCTTCTCGGTGAGATCATACTCGATGAGCTCGCCTAAGTACATAAAAGCGGTGTAGTCCGAGACGCGGGCGGCCTGTTGCATGTTATGGGTGACGATCACGATGGTGTAGTCTTTCTTGAGCTCCAGGAGAAGCTCCTCGATCTTGCGTGTGGAGATGGGATCAAGGCTCGCGCAGGGCTCATCGAACAAGATGACCTCAGGCTCCACCACGAGGCACCGTGCGATGCACAGCCTCTGCTGCTGGCCGCCCGAGAGCGTCAGGGCACTTTCGTTCAGACGGTCTTTTACATCATCAAAGAGCGCCGCCCTTTTCAGCGATGTGACCACCCTCTGCTCGATGAATGCCTTGTCCCTGATGCCGCCTATGGTGAGCCCATAGGCCATGTTTTCATAGATGCTCTTGGGAAAGGGATTCGGTTTCTGAAAGACCATGCCCACGCGGCGCCTTAAATCCACCACATCGGTCTTCGGGTGGTTGATGTCAAAGCCGTCCATCATGATCCGACCTTCCACCTTTGAGCCTGGTATGAGGTCATTCATGCGGTTCAAAAGCCTGATGAAGGTGGACTTGCCGCAGCCTGAAGGACCGATGAAGGCCGTGACCTGTTTTTCGTAGACATCGAGAGATATGTTCTTCAGGGCCTTGGTCTTCCCGTAGAAGAAGTTGATATTCTGTGCGCTGATTTTCACCTCAGGATCCATAGGTTATCCTTTGTCTCTGTCTCAGGATAATGGCGAAGGCCGATACGGCAAGCACCAGGGCCAGCAGGATGAGCGAGCAGCCATATGCAATTGCTGTCTGCACCTCCGGGTGCGTGCCCTCGGTCATGAGTGCATAGATGTGATAGGGCAGGGCCATGACCTCGGAAAAGACCGAGTTCGGGTAGCCACGGGTATAAAAGGTGGCTGCTGTAAACAGGATCGGAGCTGTTTCACCCGCCACCCTGCCCACATTCAGGATCACGCCGGTGAGTATGCCCGGCAGGGCTGTGGGCAGCACCACCTTCTTGATGGTCTGCCAGTGGGTGGCGCCCAGGGCAAGGGAGGCCTCTTTGTAAGACTGGGGGACCGCCAGGATCGCCTCCTGGGATGCGGAAATGATGCCCGGCAAGGCCATTATGCCCAGCGTCAGGCTGCCCGAGAGGAGACTTACCCCGAATCCGAATATCTTCACAAAGACCGCGAACCCGAATAGGCCGAACACCACGGATGGGATGCCCGCCAGGTTGTTGATGGAGAGGCGTATGATGTTGACCGCAATGCTGCCCGGGCTGTATTCGCACAGATAGATGGCACTGGCAAGCCCCAGCGGCAGGGAGAATGCTATGGCGCCCATAGTAAGATAAAATGTACCTACGATGGCCGGGGCCACACCGCCTTTGGTCATGGCCTTTCTGGGCACCGAAGTAAGGAATTCCCAGGAGATGACGGATATCCCGCGTGAGGTGATGAAGTAGATGATGGATCCGAGAAAAAAGAGTGCAAAAAGGATGCAAAGAATAAGGAAGAGAAATCCGAGGCCTTGCGTGATATCGCTTAGCCTGATGAGCTTCTTTTGTCCGAAGGTCTTATCCGGCAAGGTGCCGGTGATATTATCCGTGATGCCGTTTTGAGTCGTCATCTCCCGAGCCCCAGCTTGAGCCTGTATCTCCTGCTCAAGATCTCAGCGACGATATTTACCCCGAGCGTGATCAGGAAGAGGATCAGCCCTATGGCAAAGAGTGCATGATAATGGAGGCTCCCCAGCACCGCCTCGCCCATTTCAGCGGCGATAGTGGATGTCATGGGCCGGACAGGATCAAAGATGCTCTTCGGCACCATGGCCGCACCGCCCGCCACCATGAGCACGGTCATAGTCTCGCCCACGGCCCTGCCCATGCCTAAGATTATGGCCGTGGAGATGCCGGAACCCGCAGCGGGCATGACAACCTTTGTGAGCGTCTGCCACCGGTTTGCACCCAAGGCCAGAGACGCCTCCCTGAAGCTCCTGGGCACGAAGCTCAAGGCGTCTTCTGCAAGGCTTGCTACAGTCGGCGTTGCCATGATGCCGAGCACAAGACTGGCTGTGAATGCACATAAACCAGTAGGTATGCCGAGAAGGTTCTGCAGGAACGGGGCCACGATGACCATGCCGAAAAAGCCGTAAACGATAGATGGGATGCCTGCCAGGATCTCGATGATGGGTTTCAGAAATGCCCGCTGTCCATGGCCGGCAAGCTCATGGATGAACAGTGCGGTCCCGATCCCGATGGGGGCGCAGACAATCATGGCGCCTGCGGTCACGGTGAATGATGCTATGATGAGGGGCCATATGCCGAATTCAGGAGGTGTTGCTGTCGGGTACCAACTCTGTCCGAAGAGAAACGATGTAAGCCTGACCTTGGTAAATACCGGCAAAGCCTCCTTGAGGAGCGTAATGATGATGCCTGTCAGAAATACGAGTGAGGCAAAGGCCAGGATGGCGAAGAGCCACTTATAAAAAGCCTCTTTGAGTGTCCGCAAGGTTTTCCTGTCCACTTTCACTTCCTCATCTCATATTAATACGTAGGGAAGAATTGTTAAGACAAAATGAAGATTGGATGAATTCCCGGTTAAGGAAGTCCGGGAGAAAGGGTGCGAAGTCCTTCCTCTCGCATGCAGGCAACGGATTACTACCTTACCTCGACGAAACCCTCTTGCACCACGAGCTTCTGGCCTTCGGCGCTCAGGAGGAAGTTGATGAACTTCTGAACGTTCCCCGTTGGTTTGCCATTCGTATACACGTACAAGTACCGGGAGAGGGGGTATTTCTCAGACTGGATGGTCTGCTTGGTGCATTCTATCTTGTCAACGGTCACTGCCTTTACCTTCGGGCTTAAAAATCCATGCCCCACATAGCCGATGGCGTTCGGGGTCTGTGCAACGGTCTGGGCAACAGCCTGATTGGAGGCCGTGGTCAGGGCATCGGGGCGGACCTTCTCCTTGTTCAGGGCAAGCGTCTCGAATGCCTCGAAGGTGCCGCTTGAAGTATCGCGGTTCACGGCCACGATCTTCGCATTTTTACCGCCGACCTCGGACCAGTTTGATATCTTTCCCGTGTAGATATCCTTGATCTGGGTCTTGGTCAGTGCCTTGACGGCATTGGTCGGATGCACGATGACGGCGATGCCGTCAAGGGCGATAGCGATCTCATTGGGGTTGACCCCTGCAGCCTTTGCCTTTTCTATTTCCTCCGGTTTGATCTTGCGTGATGAGTCGGCGATATCAGTGGTTTTGTCCAGGAGTGAGGCGATACCCACACCGGAGCCGCCACCCTGCACCGAGATCTTCACCCCGGGGTTCTTTTCCATAAAGACCTCGGAGGCCGCTTGTGCTACGGGCAGTACGGTTGTAGAGCCCTTGATGATGATGGTATTCCCGGAAGCATGGACTATTGAGGCAGGCATGGCAATGATCAGGGCCGCCATAACGTACCATGTTATCTTTGAGAACAATCTTGTTTTCATGAAATTCCTCCACGGTTTTTATTACAGATAGAGCTTAAATGTTAATGTTGGATAAAGAGTGTGTTAATTTTTCGTTAAGCCTCCTACCCTATTGGAATGATATTTAAAGGATACTATAAAGGTGTTCTATTGTGAAAAACCCTGCCTGGCAAGCAGGTAAGTGATGGCGGATATGGCTGCGGCAGCGGGGATGGTAAAGATCCACGCCCACACGATGCGGCCTGCAACACCCCATTTCACGGCGCTCAAGCGACGCAGTGACCCGATCCCCATGATGGCGCCGGTGATGGTATGGGTCGTGCTTACCGGGATCCCCATGGCCGTTGAGACGAAGAGGGTGATGGCTGCGCCGGTCTCCGCACAGAACCCGTCTACCGGCTTGAGCTTGGCGATCTTCTGGCCCATGGTTTTCACGATGCGCCAGCCGCCGAACATGGTTCCAAGTGCAATGGCGGCTTGACAGGCAATGACAACCCAGAACGGGATATAGAATTTGTCACCCAGGAGGCCTGCACTGAACAGGAGCCCGGCAATGATGCCCATGGTCTTCTGGGCGTCGTTGCCGCCGTGGCCGAGACTGTAGAGTGCAGCCGATACCAGTTGGCCTCTGCGAAAGATGTGGTCTACATTTCTGGGGGTGGACTTCCTGAAGGTTCGGTAGACCGCTATGCCGATGAGAAGCCCAAGGATAAGCCCGACGGTTGGGGAGACAAAGATAAAAAGGATTGTCTTCACAATACCTTTCATCACAAGCGATCCCGAGCCTGCCTTCACGAGTGCTGCACCCACCAGCCCCCCGATAAGGGCATGGGAGGAACTTGTGGGCAGGCCGATATACCAGGTAATGATATCCCAGAGGCATGCACCAATAAGTGTAGCGAAGATGATAGTGGGATCTATGATACCCACATCCACGATCCCCTTCCCTATAGTGTTGGCCACGTGCAGCCCGAGGAACAGAAAGGCGACAAAGTTGAAAAAGGCGGCCCAGATCACTGCATACCTCGGCGAAAGCACTCGCGTGGAGACGATGGTGGCTATTGAATTTGCAGAGTCATGGAACCCGTTCAGAAAATCGAACGTAAGTGCAAGCATGATCAGAAAGAAGATGTAAGCGGTCATGTCCGGTTCATTCCCCGGGATGAATACCGAGCTGCCGGAGGCTTCTTGGCTGTGGTGTAAAATGTACCCTGTCGCTTTTGTATCATACCGGTGGTTTCTGTATGTATAAAATATTTATTGTTAATGAATAATGAAGATTTGGTTAATTTTTCATGAAGAAAGATGTTGCTGGGTATGAGAGGCCATAATCCGGGATCCAATCAATCCGGGTGAATGTTTAATGTCAAGGCATGCTTATCTGATGCTGCGGTCTACCCGACGATAAGATAGGTGATTGCGGAGACAGTAGCGGAACAGGGGATGGTAAAGATCCATGCCCATACTATGCGGCCCGCCACCCCCCAGCGCACCGCACTCAAGCGGCGCAGTGACCCCACGCCCATGATGGCTCCGGTGATGGTATGCGTAGTGCTCACCGGGATACCCATAGCCGTAGTAATGAACAGGGCGATGGCTGCACCGGATTCGGCACAGAAGCCGTCCACCGGTCTGAGCTTGGCGATCTTCTGGCCCATGGTCTTCACGATACGCCAGCCACCGAACATGGTTCCCAAGGCAATGGCCGCCTGGCATGAGATGACCACCCAAAAAGGGATGTAGAATTTGTCACCCAGGAGCCCTGCGCTGAACAGGAGCCCTGCGATGATGCCCATGGTCTTCTGGGCATCGTTGCCGCCGTGGCCCAGGCTGAACAGGGCGGCAGAGACGAGTTGCCCCTTCCTGAAGACATGGTCCACATGGAGAGGGGTGGACTTCTTGAAGAAACGGTATACAGCCATTCCGATGGCCAAGCCGAGCATAAGTCCGACCATGGGTGAGATAAAGATGAATGAAATTGTCTTAAAAATACCCTTGTAGACAAGGGCATGTGGCCCTGCCTTGACAAGGGCTGAACCTACCAGACCCCCGATGAGTGCGTGCGATGAGCTTGTTGGGAGGCCGAAGTACCAGGCAATGATATCCCAGAGGCATGCACCGATTAATGTGGCAAAGATGATGTGCGGGTCAATAACACCGACATCAACGATCCCCTTGCCGATAGTATTGGCCACGTGCAGCCCCAGAAAAAGGAAGGCGATGAAGTTGAAGAAGGCGGCCCAGAGGACTGCCCGCCGCGGCGTGAGAACACGGGTGGACACAACGGTTGCAATAGAGTTTGCAGAGTCGTTAAATCCATTTAAAAAGTCGAACGTGAGCGCAAGAAGGATCAGGAAGATGATGTAACGGGTCATTGCCTATGCTTGCTTAACGATGATGGATTCCACGATGTGGGCAACGTCCTCACAGATATCCAGCACGGTCTCGGCGAACTGGTAGATCTCCTTCCATTTGATCAGGAAGATTGGGTCCTGCACTGTTTCGAATAGTTTGGCCAGGATTGCATCCCTCATGGTGTCCCCGATATTCTCGAGCCGGTTCACCTCGATGCAGGCATCAAGCGTTGTCTGCGGCCGCTTAGGGTTGCTTAATCCCTCGATGGCCCTGGCAAGGGCATGAACCGATTTTTCCATGACAGAGGAGAATTCGATGAGATCTGCATCTATTGTTACGATCTTATAGACCTTCATGCGGTTGGCGATGGTGTAGATCATATCGATTACGTCGTCGAGTTCGCATGCCAGTGCGTGTATGTCCTCACGGTCAAAGGGGGTGATGAAGGTCTTGTTGAGGCGGCTCATGATCTCGTGGGCGACCTCATCGGCATTGTGCTCGATATCGCGCATCTTCTGTACCATATCGGTGTCGAAGGTGCCCTTTGCAGTCATCTCTGCGAACAGGACTGCTGCATTTACCGCATGCTGAACCTGCTTGTTGAACAGGACGAAAAAATTTTGATCCTTAGGGAGAAAGCTGAACCCCATATCCTCCTCCTCAATCCATCTTAAGATGTTGTTTCGGATAGTGTCAGGATTTTCTTATAAGGATTACCCTGATCAGTCAAGCACCGATGTAGCCAATTTTCAGGGGATTTTTTCTGTTCGATGCGGATACAGTTATGGGGGATTATTTTAATGCTTCACAGGGATGGAAACGGTGAAGGAGCTTCCCATGTATGGTGTGCTTTCCACCTCGATTTTTCCACCATGGAGCGTTGCGATATGTTTTGCAATTGCCAAGCCCAGCCCCGTACCGCCCATATTCCGGGATCTGGACTTGTCGACCACGTAGAAGCGTTCAAAGATCCGCGAGAGGTGTTCATTGGGAATTCCGATACCTGAATCTTTTACCGAGATGACCGCAAGATTGTCCCTGATTTCCACGGATATCGATATCTCACCTTTTTCCGTATATTTCAGGGCGTTGTCGATAAGGTTC
>JBEKLI010000051.1:0-8531 GCA_050010275.1 Desulfomonilia bacterium
TTCTTATTCCCCACCAAGATGTGGGCCCGGTTATGATCTTCGGTCCATATGAGAAGATTATCTTCAGGGAGTTCCCGGATGATATCGTAAAAGCCTTTTGCATTAATGGCGCATGAACCGGGAGATTCCACAGAGCAGTCAGATGCCACCTGGATCGAGGTATGCAGATCCGTTGCCTTTATGAATAAAGATCCCTTCGCTGCCTCTAGGAGGGCATGGCTCAAAATAGGCAAGGTGGATTTTCGTTCCGTGAAACCCTGTACCTTCGAGAGCATGTTCTGCAGAATGTTTTTTGAGATTGTACACTTCATCTCTTTATACTCCTCATATATAGGGATTATATATACTAATGATCCTGTCAATATGTCAAAAAACCATATAACTTTTTAATTTTATTGAATATAAATATACCGTTTGCTCGTTGATAACTCTTTATCGAAAAGAGCATGTCACAATCCAATGTCCATATGTTCACAATGTTGCCGTCATAGAGGAGATATCGTCCTGGTAAGATCATCGATAATCCTTTTGAGTTCATCTCGAGATGATACCTCTATGGTAATCTTTCCCTTTCTTTTCGACCACGAGCACACAACTTTTGTAGAGAAACGATCGGAGAGAAAGGATGATAGTTTGTCCAGACTCGGGTCAATATTTTTTTTGTTATCTTTGACAATTCGCTTCCGAGAGGCATGCCGCTCAGCATCTCGAACACTCAACCCCATAGCAATGATATTTTTAAAGAGATAACGTCTCTCTTCTTCCGACTCCACCATGAGGATGGCGCGGGCATGACCCGGGGTAATGGATCCTTCGCGCAATGCAGACTTCATATCCTCAGGAAGACTTATCAGCCGAAGTGCATTGGTGATGGTTGACCGATCCTTCATGACGGATTCTGCGATTACCTGATGGGTAAGACCAAACTGCTCCTTTAATGTGTAATAGGCCTCGGACTCTTCCATGGGGTTTAAATCTTCCCGCTGGAGATTCTCTATGAGGGAGAGCTTAAAGGAAGTATCATCGGAAACCTCTTTTACAATAACAGGAACGGTTTTCATTCCAGCCAGCCTGCAGGCATGAAATCTCCTCTCACCTGCAATAATCTCATATTTTGAATTGAACTTCCTTACAAGAATAGGGGATATGAGGCCATGGACTTTGATGGATTCTGCAAGCTCTGAGAGTTTTTCCTTATCAAGAGATTTCCTTGGCTGTATCGGATTAGGGCGGATCTCATCGAGAGACAGCTCCATTACAAGTGAACTTGTATCATTTTCATCAACAGGGATGAGCGCGTCAATCCCCTTACCGAGACGAGGCTTTACCTTCATCGGCTACCTCCCTGCTCAGGATCTCTTTCGCAAGCATCAGATAATGTTGGGCTCCTTTTGAAGAGATATCATAGAGGCAAATGGGGAGCCCATAGCTCGGGGCCTCGCATAACCGTGTGTTCCTGGGTATAACCGTATTGAAAACCTGATTTTTGAAATGATTTCTCATGTTGCTCGCCACTTCATGGCTGAGGCGGGTGCGGGAATCAAACATGGTGAGAAGAAATCCCTCAATGGCCAGTAAGGGATTGAGCCTTTTTTTCACAAGCTGGAATGTATTGAGAAGGCTCTTGATGCCTTCCAGTGCGTAATATTCGCACTGAACAGGGATGAGGAGCGTATCAGAAGCAGTCAGGGCATTCAGGGTGAGCAATCCGAGAGAAGGCGGACAGTCGACGAGGATGAAGTCAAAAGGAGTACCCATGGCGGTTAACGCCTTGGAAACTATCCGCTCGCGCATGGATACATCCATGAGTTCCACATCCGCACCGACAAGGTCGGAATTGCTTGGTGCGAGGAAAAGGCCGCCTACTTTTGCGGGAACGATGATAGAATCCAGGGGCTGTTCACCCAACAAGACATGGTAGATATGGGAAGAAAGTTTTGTGGGGTCGACCCCAAGCCCGGTGGTTGCGTTAGCCTGGGGATCGAGGTCAATAATGAGAGTCCGTTTCCCCAAAAGGGCGAGGGATGAGCCAAGGTTAATGGCCGTAGTTGTCTTTCCGACGCCACCTTTTTGATTGGATATGCTGATTATCTTATGAGGCACAATGGAGCAGTACCATAAAAATTATGAAAGATGAATTGAAAAAGTTTCACGTGAAACAAACCCGCAACCTATGGCGTTTTCCGGGAAATGCCGATTTATAACTGACTGAAAAGTTTGATATTTATAATGCACATCACAATGAAAAGAACTGTGGAAAGAAACGGATAACAACAATAATGATCAAGAGGATCACCGTGATCCACGCCATGGTGATATCGCTCTTGCGGGTGACAACATTTTCCCTGAGATCTGTCAGCCCCTTGCCTATGGCTTCTTCCTTCACAACTTCCCGGATGGAGTCGATGATGCCGATGAAATCATCAAAGGTATTCGGGATGAGGGAGTTCTTTTTTGCCGATATGGTAATGAATTGGCGGGAGCCGATAGTTACGCCGTCCACAAGTTTGATATCCTCGACATGAATTCTGTTTGATCCGAACAGGCTCCTGATGATGATTTCACCATCACCCACCTTGATTTGTTTAAGGAGGTTATTCAAGGTGAAGAGATAAAACAGGACGATGAGCATACAGGCCATGACAAGGATCTTTGTTTCATAACCTCGGTTGATGACATCCATAAAAACAGGGATGGAGATAATGACGGCAAGCGACATAGGCGCCTTGAGGGCTTTTTTTATCTTGTAAACCCGCTGCATGTCTTTTATGTTGCATAAAATCTTTTGTTTGACAAGTGGAGCCATGTTGGAATTTGCCGTGCGTCTTGCAAAAAAGGCGGGAGACTTTCTTAATGCCCATCTCCGTGATGAGGTAAATATAGAACACAAGGGGCGGATCGACCTTGTGACCAATATGGACCGCAAGGTGCAGGCTGTAATAGTGGACGAGATCGAGCTCGCCTTTGGCGACCACAACATCATTGCAGAAGAGGGTTTTGATAAGAAGAGTTCTTCCTTGTACACCTGGATCATTGACCCCATCGATGGGACAACGAACTTCATCCACCACATCCCATTTTTCTGTGTCTCCATTGCCGTGATGAAAGCAGGCATGCCTTTTATCGGGGTGTGCTACAATCCTCTCATCGGCGAACTCTTCCACGCACAGGAAGGACGGGGGGCATATCGAAACGGGCAGAGAGTTTTTGTTTCGCGAACAGAATGTTTGATCGATTCTCTCGTTGCTACTGGCTTTCCTTATAAACAAGATAACTTAGCAGCGATCGTATCGAGGTTTTCGCGAGTCTTGGGCAAAGCCCTCGGGATCAGGAGGTTTGGGTCTGCGGAACTCGATCTGTGCTATGTCGCATCAGGTGCGTTCGATGCCTTTTGGGAAGAAGGGTTGAAGCCGTGGGATATGGCGGCAGGTGTGACGATCCTCAAGGAAGCGGGCGGCTTGGTCACTTCCATAGACGGGGGGCCCTTTGACCTGTACAGGGGTGATATCCTGGCGAGCAATGCCAGGGTGCATCAGGAGCTCTTAGGTTGTATGTAGGATGAATATCGTCGATTCACATAATCACATCCATTTCAGGGCGTTTCGGAATGATATGGAAGAGGTCATCTCTCGATCGGTTGACGGAGGTGTTACATCCATGCTCGCTGTGGGGATCGATCCCAAAGACTGCAGAAAGGCCTTGGAGGTTGCCCTATCCCACAAGGGAATTTTTGTTTCTGTGGGGATCCACCCACAAAACGCCGATAAATTCGGCCCTGAAGATGTATTCAAGCTCGCTGATCTCTGTAAGGATGCCAAGGTAGTGGCCATAGGAGAGACAGGGTTTGATCTTTACCGCACACCCCAAAGCCAGCAAAAACAAAAGGAGCTCTTCAGAGCCCATATAGCGCTTGCAAAACAACTCCGCCTCCCGATCGTGATCCATGATCGTGCCGCCCATGAACAGACATTAAAGGTCATGGATGAAACGGATGCATGGTCAACAGGAGGGGTTTTTCATTGTTTTTCAGGAGACGCCGACCTTGCACGAATTGTTATAAGCAAAGGATTCACTATCTCCATTCCGGGCGTGGTCACCTTCAAGAACGCTGCCATGTTAAAGGAAGTGGTGAGACAGACATCTCTCGAATATATCCTTGCAGAAACCGATGCGCCGTATCTTACCCCCGAGCCGTTGAGGGGTAGACGCAATGAACCGCTTCATGTAGTAAAGGCTATAGAAGAAATTGCAAGGATAAAAGGGGTTTTCCCTGAAGAGGTGGCCCGCTTCACCACCGATAACTTTACAAAACTCTTTCTGCGCGGCGTGCACCTTATGACGGAATAAGGGCTTGATAAGCGAGTAGGAAAGGAACCAAAGGAATCAGATGATAAAGAGGCTTGAAGTACAAACGAGCGCGCGCATCCAACTCATCGACATCACTACCCAGGTGAAGACCTTTCTGAGAAGTGAGAACATATCTTCCGGCATCCTTGTCATCTATGTGCCGCACACCACATGCGGCATCACCATCAACGAAAATGCCGATCCCTCGGTTAAGGAAGATATCACTGCGCTCCTTGGGAAAATCGTCCCCCCCGATGAGGCATACCGCCATGCCGAGGGGAACTCGGATGCCCACATCAAGGCCAGTTTGCTTGGTTCGAGTGCAACGGTGATCGTCGAGAGCGGATCCCCGATCTTGGGCACTTGGCAAGGGATCTTTTTGGCCGAGTTCGACGGTCCAAGGAAGAGGTCGGTCCTGATAAAGTTCATTCCCGGCTAGATAAAGCCTTCTCAGGCGACGCGCTCGTCCGAGTCTGTATCTGAGCAGAGATACTCACCGAGCCGGCGAGGTGAAGGCGGCTGTAAGTGCGCCTATCCAAAGACTACCTTGACAAGCAATATAGTCATATTCTATTAGAGAGGGCAATGCGGGCATAGCTCAGTTGGTAGAGTGTCAGCTTCCCAAGCTGAATGTCGCGGGTTCGAATCCCGTTGCCCGCTCTGAAGCGTTTTGGGGAAGCAGAACTACGAGAACGAGGGAGGCGATGAAGTGGGCACTTGCCCACTTTTTTATTTCGTATGATTGAAAGAGAACTGATGGATAAGCTTTTCACTCTGGTAAACCCGGAGCTCGCAATGATGGGCTTTGAGCTCATTGAGCTGGAGTTTTCCGGGAAAAGCTTACGGCTTACCATCGACAAGCCGGGCGGGGTGACGCTCGACGACTGTGTCTCTGTCAACAGAAGGGTGAGCCTCCTCCTTGATACCGAAGATCCCATAGATGGATCCTACCGGTTGGAGGTATCCTCCCCCGGGCTGAACAGAAAGCTCAAGACTGCACAGGATTTTGAGCATTTTTCCGGGAGAAAGGCGAAAATTCAGCTAGCCGAAGGGATATTGCGGGGGACAATCAAGGGCCTCACAGGGGAAAAGGTGATCCTCAATGTGGATGGATCAGAGGTCTTTGTGCAGTTTAGCGATATCATCAAGGCCAATCTAGATTTCTAGGGAGATGGTATGGTTCTGAATCTTTCAAAAGTGATCGAGCTCATCGTAAAGGAGAAGGGCCTACGACAGGAAGATCTGGTTCAGGTCGTCGAAGCGGCTGTCCAGAGCGCAGCAAAGAAGGTCTATGGAGATTATGATAATATCGAAGCTCACTACAATTCCGAGCTGGATGAGGTGGAGGTCTTCCAATTTAAGGTTGTCTCCGAAGAAGTGGAGGATCCGAATATCCAGATTTCCAGTAAACTGGCTCGCAATCTCGATCCCAACTGCCAGATAGGTGATGAACTTGGTGAAAAGCTCGATTCCAGTAAGCTTGGCAGGATAGCGGCCCAGAGCGCAAAACAGGTGATCGTCCAGAAGGTAAAGGAAGTGGAGCGCGATGCGATCTACAGCGATTTCATCGACGTCAAAGGAGAGATAGTCTCAGGGTTTATCCATCGTTTTGATCGAAAGGATGTTATCGTTAACCTCGGCAAGGCAGAGGCCATTCTGCGTGAGAAGGAACAGATCCCGGGCGAGATCCTCAGGCGGGGAGACCGGGCGCAGGCTTTGGTCCTCGATGTCACCAAATCGCTCAAGATGCCGCAGGTGGAACTGAGCAGGACTCATCCGCGGTTCCTGGTAAAGCTTTACGAGATGGAGGTCCCCGAGGTGGCTGAAGGGATTGTAGAGATCGTGGCTGTGGCCAGGGAACCGGGCATCAGGGCCAAGATAGCGGTCCGTTCACATGACTCAAAGGTAGACCCGGTGGGGACCTGTGTCGGCGTCAAGGGGGCCCGGGTCCAAAACGTGATCCAGGAGCTAAAAGGAGAGAGGCAGGACATCGTGGTATGGTCCGAGGACCCGGTCCGGTTTGTCTGTAATGCATTATCACCCGCAAGGGTATCCAAGGTAATCGTGGACAAGTCCGCCCGCAGCATGGATGTGGTGGTTTCCGACGACCAGCTGAGCCTCGCCATCGGGAGAAAGGGTCAGAACGTGAGGCTCGTTGCAAAACTCACGGGATGGAAGATTGACGTGAGGGCGGAGGGCACCGAGGTGGTAGTATCCTCCGAGGACAAGCGGTCTTTGGAGAGTTTGGCAGATATTGATCCAGCGCTCATAGAAGTCTTGATTGAGGCCGGATATAAGACACTTGACGACCTTGCCAAGGCAAAAGAAGAAGACCTTCTTGAATTCGAAGGGATCGACGAGACACTGGCAAAAAAGATCATTCAGAAGGCAACGGTGGGGGGCAGTGAGGCATAAAGGAGGCCCATACAGGCAATGTCTAAGCTGCAGAAGGGTATGCCGCAAGGAGGAGCTCTTGCGTTTCGTACAACAGGCGGAAGACCCCGCCTTTTTTGATGAACGGCAGTGCCGCCCGGGAAGGGGCTACTATCTGTGCCCCGAGCAAGGCTGTTTCTTGCGTGCATGGAAGAACAAGAGGGTAAAAGCTCTCTTTCGGGATGAATCGGCGATGAGGCACTTGCTTCACTCTGTCAGCGATACGCTTTTAGGGTCTATTGAACGAATAGATGGCCTTCCTATGAGCGTTGATACAGCCTTTGACGAAAGATCCGGGCAAGGAGACTTTCCTTCAGGCGCTGTCATTTTGGTGAGAGAAGATATGAAGGCGCCGGTCAGACAGGCTCTATTCGCTGCCGCAAAAGAGCAAGGGGCAATGATCTTCCTCGTTCCCGCTGAAGTGATCAAAGGCACCGAGTGCCGGGTCATCATGAAGAACACTCCGAAGATCTCGCCGATATTGAGAAATCTTCGGTTTTATGAGAGGTTGTCTTCCAAGGGGCGAGCATTATGAAAAAAATGAGGGTTTTCGAACTGGCAAAAGACCTTTCCATCGAGGCAAAAGAGCTGCTCCGCGTTGCCAAGGACTTGGCCATTTCTGTGGAAAACACCATGAGCATCCTCGACATCCATGATATCGAGAGGATCAGGAAGCGGCTCGAGAAAGACACCCAGAAAAAGGATGATCTGCCGCTTCAGGATGTTTATGAAGAACAGAGGGTAAGTACGAACATCATTCGCCGCAGGGCCAAGGCCGTCCCCTTATCGGAAGCCCCTGCACCGGAGGCCTCCTCTGCACAAGAGGCGCAACCAAAACCCGATGGAGAGGCGGTTGCACAGGAAAAAGCCGAAAAGAAGAAGCCTCCTAAAAAGAAGGAGACATTGAAAAAAGAGGCTGTCCTGAAAGAGGAAGCGCCCGTTGCGGGATCTCCGGCTAAACCGAGTGTTGCGGTTGAAGAAACACAAAAAGAGATGAAAGCTACACCTGCTCCCGAAGAACCCTTTATTGAACCGGCAAAGACTCCTGTAGCCCCTGTCTCAGACATTTCCAAGGCCGAGCCGGCAAAGACCACGGCAGCCGTTTCCCCGGTTCCCGGGGTAATCGTCAAACCCCAGGAGATCGAGAAGGAAGAAGAAAAAGAGCTAAAGAAGAAAGAGAAAAAGAAGGGCAAGAAGCCGCCTAAGGCCATTGAAGTCCTTGCAGAAGAGGAAGAAGCAGGTGTTGATAAGACCGGGGCTCGCGTAGCGATACTGAAGCCGAAGCCCGAGCCTGTCCCGGAGACGGAGGTCTACACCCAGACCGACCTCTATGGTGCAGGCAGGGCAACCCAGGGGAAGAAACTCAAGAAGAAAAAGGACAGGAGAGGGCTCCAGCAGGTTCAAACGCTCAAGAAAAAGAAACTCAAGGTAGGGGCTACCATAACCGTGTCCAACCTCGCCAAGGAGATGGGTGTAAAGGTGTCAGAGGTCATCAAGGTTCTCATGGAGCTGGGGATCATGGCCACCCAGAACCAGTACATATCTCCGGAAGAGGCCACGTTTGTTGCTACTGAGCTCGGCTTCGAGACCGAGGAGGCCCGTGATGAGATCCGCGAGGAGTACTTCACCGAGACGGTCCAAATGCCTGAAAATCTGGTCCCGAGACCTCCTGTTGTGACGGTTATGGGGCATGTCGACCACGGGAAGACCTCCCTGCTCGATGCCATCAGATCCGAAAACGTTATTGACAG
>JBEKLI010000052.1:0-8490 GCA_050010275.1 Desulfomonilia bacterium
GCAACAGTATGGATCATGCACATGGCATATTGCCTGGATGAGGGGCGAGGGATAATGCTCCTCCTCTACATGGTGGTCTTCACCTTCGGCATCTTCAAGCTTAGCTTCCGCCAGTTTTTTATACTCTCTGTTCTCGCCCTCTTGGGGTATGGCTTTGTTATTACACTTCTGCTCATCAACCACCCAAAGAGTGTTAATCTCAGAGTGGAACTACTTTACTCGGGTACGCTTTTCACCGTGCTCATATGGTTTTCTTTTATCGGGAGCTATATCAATGGGCTCAGAAAGAAACTGAGCAAGGCAAACATTGAACTCAGCAATACCAACAATGCGCTCAATGACGCCAATGAGGTCATTAAGCAGCAAGCAATTCTCGATGACCTAACAGGGATATATAACAGAGGCCATCTGTTCCATATTCTATCGCGAGAAAAAAGTCTTGCTGATCGTGGAGAATTCATGTTCTGCCTGTGCATTTTTGATCTTGATGACTTTAAAAAAGTAAATGACACCTATGGCCACCTCGCCGGAGACATGGTGCTGAGGGTGCTTAGCAAGAGGATTAAGGATAAAATCCGGAAAGAAGATTACTTTGCCCGTTACGGCGGTGAGGAATTTGTCCTCATCCTTGCCTACCCGAATCTGAAGGATGGGCTAATCTCTGCCAACAGGATCAAAAAGCTGGTCTCGGAAACTTCCTATCCTGACCTGCCGGAAGATTTTCGTATGACCATCTCCATGGGGATCACCCGATATCAACCTCTGGAGGACACCGATACGCTCCTGAGAAGAGCTGATGATGCCCTTTATAAGGCAAAGAAATCCGGCAAGAACTGTATCGTATGCGAACCGTCCCTGGTTCAACTAAGAGCCATAGACTAAAAATATTTAACTCCCAGTCACATCTAAAATTATTCTCACAATATCAAATTACAACAGCAATTCTCAAGCAGGGAAAAGCATGGATCCCGTGCCGCCTCCTCCGCTTCACCCATACTGAATATCCGCAACTATACGTTCCACCATTAAATGAAATTGTTGACTTTAAAGATTAAGGCCTTATTCATTGTTTCCTTAAGACCAAATATGCAGGAGGGTCATATGAAAAAAATAGCTCTTCTGGTGGAAAATATGTATGAGGACCTGGAGCTGCATTACCCTTTCATGAGGTTGAAAGAAGCCAGGTTTCAGGTCGACCTGGTGGGATCGGATAAAGGGGTTGAGTATACCAGCAAACATGGTTATCCCATGGTCAGTGATATTGCCTCACAGCAGGTGAATGCCAAAGACTATGTCGCGGTGGTGATCCCGGGTGGATACTCTCCTGATATGATGAGAAGGTGCAAGGCAACTATAGACTTTGTGCATGAGATGGACGGGCAGGGCAAGATCATCGCCGCCATCTGCCACGGCCCCTGGATCATGGCAAGCGCCTGCAAACTCAAGGGCAAGACCGTAACCTCCTTTTTTTCCATCAAAGACGACCTGGTCAATGCCGGAGCCACGTGGGTGGACAAAGAAGTCGTGGTCTCGGATAACCTGATCACCTCCCGCACACCTCAGGACCTTGTCGCCTTCACCTCAGCCATCATCAATGCGCTGCGTGGTTAGAAGAAAGACGTCTATGGGCCGGATCTCCTGAAAAAATTAAGTGCCTGCTCCAACTTCCTGAGACCTTATTCACTTCTTCCTGATCACTTCGCCACCCCCTTTAGGATGGCAGTACTTCTCCCTCAATCGCCTTCTCCTTTGCTGCTTGCTTGGCGTGGTCCGTGGCGAGGAACATGTACACGGCAGGCACTACGAACAATGTGAACGCGGTGCCGATGGCGATGCCGGATGTGATCACCAGGCCCATATTGTAGCGGCCCGCCGCGCCTGCGCCGGATGCGAAAACCAGCGGCATAATGCCAAGGACCATGGCTCCGGTGGTCATGAGGATGGGCCTCAGCCTGATGGCCGAGGCCATCTCGATGGCCTCACGCTTGCTCTTGCCTTCGCGCTGAAGATCATTGGCGAACTGAACGATGAGGATGCCGTGCTTGCTGATGAGACCGATAAGCGTTACCAGGCCCACCTCGGTATAGATGTTCAGGCTTGCCTGCCCTATCCCGAGGCTGATAAAGATGAGCGCCCCGCAGATGGACATGGGCACACTGATAAGCACGATGACAGGATCACGGAAGCTTTCAAACAGGGCCGCCAGTGCAAGAAAAATGATGACCAATGCAAAGAAGAATGTGAGCAGCAGTGCGCTCGACTCCTGCATGTACTGTCTGGACTGTCCTGCATAATCAATGCTGTAGCCCTTAGGGAGCACATTAAGAGCAATCGTCTTGAGTGTATCCAGTGCCTGGCCCATGGTTATACCCGGGGATGTCACTGCCGATATGGTGGCGGCATTGAGCTGTTCAAAGTGGTTGAGCGACTCAGGCACGACGGTGGTTTTGAGACTCGCAATGGTGGAAATCGGTATCGACGCCCCGCTTGCTGTATTGATATAATATCCTTTCAATTGGTCGGCATTCAGCCGGTAGCGCTGCATCACCTGCGGAATCACCTTATACGAGCGTCCGGACAGGCTGAAGTAGTTGACATAGTTTCCGCCAAGCATCCATCCAAGGGCGCTCCCTACATCACGCATGGTCAGGCCAAGCTGGGAGGCCTTGTCTCGGTCGATCTCCACCACGGTCTGCGGTCTGTCGATCTTGAGGTCGGTGTCCACGAACACGAACATGCCGCTCGCCCGGGCCTTTGCCATCAGAGCCTGTGAAACCTCGTTCAGCCTGTCAAAAGGTTCGGTAGTGCCTATAACAAATTGCACGGGCAGCCCCCTGGAACCGGGAAGAGGAGGTGGCTGGAAACCCACCACCTGAACCCCTGCGATTTCTCCCAGCCGCTTCTGAACCAAAGGTTGCAGCTGCACCGCTGTCCGGGTGCGTTCATCCCATGGTTTGAATACCATGCCGGCAAAAGCGGTGTTCAAACCCGTGGCCCCGTCAAATTGAAACACATGCTCGGTCTCAGGGAATGATTTAACGATCTTGTATACCTGCCTTGAATTGACCTGCGTCTGTTCCAGTGTGGCATCAGGGGCCCCTGTTGCCAGTGTGATGATGATGCCCTGGTCTTCCTGGGGCGCAAGTTCGCTCTTGGAGCTTATGAACAGGAAATAATTGCTGCAGAGGATTATCGCGGCGAATACTCCCACAACGCCTAAGGAGTTGAGCGCCCTGTGCAACAACCACGCATAGATGGAACGCACCAGCTTGAACTGGCCGTCAATGAAGTCGGTGAAGCGGTTCAACACGCCCACTCGCGATTTGGTAAGAAAGCGGGAGCACATCATGGGCGACAGGGTGAGTGCGATGATTGCCGATACGAACACAGCTCCTGCCAAAGTATAGGCGAACTCGGTGAACAGTGCCCCGGTGAGGCCCCCCATGAAGCCGATAGGAATATATACGGCAACCAGCACGACGGTCATGGCGATGATGGGGCCGCCTAACTCCCGGGCACCCTGTATGGCTGCCTGCATGAGCGGGACACCCTCCTCGGTATGGCGATGTACGTTCTCCACCACGATGATGGCGTCATCCACCACCAGGCCGATGGCGAGCACCAGTGCGAGCAGTGTCAGCAAATTGATGGTGTAGCCCAGCACGAGCATGATGAAGAACGCACCGACCAGAGAGAGAGGCATTGCTATAACTGGGATGATCACCGATCTGATCGATCCCAGCGATAAGAAGATCACAACAGTCACGATCAGCAATGCGGCAAAGATGGTACGGATTACCTCGTTGATGGAGCTGTTCACATACTTGGTCGAATCGTAAACAATGCGCCCGTTCAGTCCTTCAGGGAGTTGCTGTTCAATTTCAGGAAAAACCTTGTGCACGTCGTTAATAACAGTGAGCAGGTTTGCAGTCGGCGCTACCTTTATGCCGATGAACACGGCGCTTGCATTGTCGAATCTTACTGCAGAGTCATAGTTCTCGGCCCCCAGTGTGACGGTTGCAACGTCGCCCAAACGGACAATGGCGTCGTTTACCGACTTTACCACGAGGTTTTTGAACTCATCGACTGAGTGCAGTCCTGTGGCTGCGGTGAGGTCAACAGTTACCATCTGTCCCTTTGTCCGTCCTACTGCCGAGATGAAGTCGTTGTTGGCCAGGGCGGTGCTCACGTCAGTGGCGGTTACCCCAAAGGCCGACATCTTATCAGGATCGAGCCATGCCCGCAGGGCAAACTGCTTTGCGCCAAGCACCTCCGCCGTCTGCACGCCGTCCACGGTCTGCAGCTTCGGCTGCACCACCCTTATCAGGTAATCGGTTATCTTGTTGGTAGGCAGCACCTTGCTGTAGAAGCCTATGTACATCGAGTCGATGGTCTCCCCGATGGCCACGCTGATCACCGGTTGCTGTGCGTCTTTCGGCAGCTGATTGATAACGGCGTTTACCTTGGCGTTGATCTCGGTCATGGCCTTGTTCGGGTCATAGTTCAGGCGCAGATTTGCCTGGATGGTGCTCTGGCTGAGTAAGCTGCTTGATGTGAGATAATCGATGCCCTGGGCCTGGGCAATTGAATTTTCCAGGGGAGTGGTTATGAATCCCGACACGAGTTCCGGGTCTGCACCGAAATAGGTAGTGGAGACGGTCACCACGGCATTCTGGGTTGCCGGATACTGCCGTACGGGCAGCAGCCCTATAGACCGCAGCCCCAGTACCAGGATCAGCAGGCTGATTACCGTAGCCAGCACCGGGCGGCGGATGAAGATATCGGTGAAATGCATATGCGTATCCCTGCTTATTCTTCCTGAGGTTTGGGAAAAGCCTCATTTGAAGGCTGGACCTTATTGTTGATAATAACAGGACTGCCGCTCCTGAGCTTGAGCTGTCCGCTGGTGACCACGAGGTCTCCTTCTTTGATCCCGTCGGTGACAGCCACCTGGTCGCCTCGTGACGGTCCCAGGGTGACAAAGGTCTGCCTGGCAAAAAGGGCCGGTTTGCCGTCTTTCGTTTTACCCTTCTCCTCCACGATATAGACGGTCTCTCCATAGGGGTTGAAGGTCACGGCTGTCCTGGGCAGTGTCAGGTTGCGCTGGGCCGCGCCTGATAAGACCTCCACCGAGGCATACATACCAGGCAGCAGCTCATGCTTAAGGTTTTGGATTGTTGCCTCGATCTGGATATTCCGTGTCTGGGTGTCTACCTTCGGATTGACGGCGCTCACTGTCCCCTTAAAGGTCTTACCCGGATAGGTATCAGCGGCCACGGTGACAGCCTGGCCGTCCAGTACCCGGGAGAGTTCCTGCTGGGGCAGGTAGAAGTCTACGTAGATGGAGTCGAGCGATTGCAGCGTGACAACCTTGTCACCGGCCTTCACGAACTGACCGGGATTGACAAGGCTGATGCCGAGGCGCCCGGCAAAGGGGGCGCGGATGGCCTTTTTGTTTATTAACGCCTCCTGCTGGGCGACCTGGGCCTTTTTACCCGCAATGTCGGCGGTGTAGGCATCCATGGTTGACTGGCTTATGGCCTGCTCTTCAACCAGTTTTACGTTGCGATCATAGGTTGATTGCGCAAGGTCGGCGGCGGCCTGTAGCACGTGCAGCTGGGCAACGTCGGGATCCGTATTGAGCTGCACCAGCAGCCGGCCTGCCTTGACCTCATCACCCGATTTGAAATGAACGCTTCGAACCATGCCATCGACCTCACTGGACAACTCAACACCCCTGACCGCCCGCAGGGTCCCCACGGCCTTAAGCTGCGGCTGCCACACCTCATATGCGGCCTTGCCTGTAGACACGGTAACCGGGGGCATCCCGCCTGCGGACATGTATTTTTTCATCATCATTGCCATAAAGGCCTTATAGCCGAAGATGCCGCCGAACAGCACAAAGACGGCCACAAGCATGATCACCATTCGCCTGGTCATAGGGGAGGTCTCCCTCTGGGATCGGATATCATCGATCTCAATTCTTTTCTTTGTTCATTTCTTTATTCATTCCATTATTATATACATATGTCGTGTTTTCCGTATAGGCCTTTATCCCTGAGGTAATGCCATCGATGATATTTTCAAGATGTGCATCATTATGCAGGAGCATACAATCGGCAGCATTGGTAATAAAACCAATCTCGATCAGGATTGCCGGCATCTGTGCGCCCATCAGGACATAGAAAGGGGCCTGTTTCACCCCGTGGTCTTTCCCCACATAACCTGACTTTCTCAAGGATGAGATGATTGAGCTCTGGATGGATGTGGCGAACCTCGATGATTCATTTATCTTGGCATTGAGCATAAGATCCCTGATGATTAGCTGGAGACCCTGCAAGGATTCAGGGGACATGGCGTTTTCCCTCTCCGCCACCTTTTTGGAAGAGGCATCGGTAGTCAGGTTGAGGAAGTATGTCTCGACCCCGTCTGTTGACTTTGCCTCGTTTGCATTCACATGGATAGAAATAAACAGGTCTGCCTTCTTCGTGTTGGCGAAGGCTGTCCGCTCATTCAGCGGCAAAGAGACATCATCTTCCCGTGTAAGCAAGACCTCGAAGCCTTCTTCAGTCAGTCGCTTTGCAAGCATCTTGCCGACAATCAGGGTGATATCCTTCTCTTTCTCACCATTCGGCCCTACCGCGCCGGGGGCCTTCCCTCCATGGCCCGGGTCAATGACAATCTTGAATATCTTAGGTTTTTCTGGTGAGTCGGAATCGGCGGCAAGGACCTTGTTGCATGTATCAAGAGACAGGAGAAAAAGGGCTATGACCATGAGGACGAACAAGGTTTTTGCTTTGTTCGTATCCATGATGATACTTGTATATGAAAATTTATTATTAATCAATTATTTCTATCACATAGATAAGGCTCCGCTATTCCGGCTCAGGAAACTGCGGTTTCTGCCTTGACAGGAAGGCAGCGATGCCGTGGATGCATTCACCACCAGCGATAAGGGCCACTGCCTCTTCGGTCTCCATCTCCAGGGCCTTCATGGTGGTCATGTCACAGGTGCTTCTGATCACCTTCAAGGCGTGCCGAACGGCTCGCGGGCCGTTTTCGGCTATTGTCCGCGCCAGGACCACGGCCTCCTCCAGGGCCTTGCCGGGTGTGCTGATGCGGTTCACCAGCCCCAGGGCAAGGGCCTCTTGTGCGCCTACCTTGCGCGCGGTAAGGATGAGGTCTGCGGCCTTGGATGAGCCAACGAGGCGGGTGAGCCCCACAACACCCCCATGGTCCGGCATGAGACCGAGCCTCACCTCGGAGAAGCAGATGACCGCTCCCGGGTCCATGACCCGCATATCGCAGCGCGACGCGATCTCTGCCCCGCCGCCGTAAGCAAGGCCGTTCACTGCTGCAATGACGGGCACGGGCAGCATGACCAGGCTGTCTGTAGTGGTCCTGACACGCCGGATGAGGTCCATGGCCGGGCCGCTCTCGTGTTTCTCCACGGCACTGATGAGACGGGTCACCTGGGGGTTTTCGGGGTTCACGTCAAACCCGGCACAGAAGGCCTTGTCTCCGGCCCCGGTCAGAACGATCACCCGGGGCAGCCTGGTCCTGAGGTCGGCCACCACCTGTTCCATACAGTCCCACATATGCTCGTCCAGAGAATTCTGTTTGCCTGCTCGGTCAAAGGTTACAATCGCCAGGTGGTCGTGCCGCTCCATGCGGATACCATAATCTGCCACGGTAAACCCCTCCCTATGAATCTTTGGCGTAAGCGAAAAATTGTTATTTGAATGCCTTCCCGAAGGTGTCGAGGTGAACGAAGTCTTTCAATTCCTTGCGGGGCGGACCCTGCTTGAGTTCCGCCAAAGGCTTGCCCACCGGGAGTACGGCTACTACTTCGTAACCGTCCGGCAGGCCGATGACCTTCTTGCAGGCATCATGGTTCATCAGGCCCACCACCACGGTGCCCAGCCCAAGCTCGTGGGCTGTCAGGCAGAGGTTCTGGACCGCGATGCCGAGGTCGAACATGAACCAGTCGGGGAACTTGGTAACTTCCTTGCCGCCATAGCAGCCGGACACGCCGGTTTTTGCACAAGCCACAATAAGCACGGATGCACTAAGCGAGCACTTGGTGCCCGGGTTCTTGTCCGCATAGGTGCCGACCACCTTCTCGATTATTCCCTTGTCGCGCACGAGCACGAACTCCCATACCTGGGTATTGGCCCAGGATTGCGCCAGCCTGGCGGCCTCGAGAAGTTTCTTGATCTCCTCGTCGGTGACAATATAGTCGGTGAATTTCCTCACGCTCCTCCTGTGCAGGATGGCATCGGTCAGCTCCATGGCTCCCTCCTCTTTGGCTGATGTTGGAATAAAATCATAGGACACGATCATACACTAGGGCCTGCCATGTTGTCATTGGTTTCATAGTGAAGGCGTTTCCCGAGATGAAGCTCTTGGAGAGCCCAAGGATGCTTCCCTGCTCAGCGGCTCATAGAGATTATTGAGATCAGGATCATGAGAAGGCCCGACCCTGCAACG
>JBEKLI010000053.1:0-8465 GCA_050010275.1 Desulfomonilia bacterium
TCGCCCGTCTGGGCGGCTCAGAGGTCCCCATGACCCTGTCAAAGGGCAGCCTCATCGTCTCGAACCACAGACTCACCAATATGGTAATAAACAGGCTTCGCCCTCCTTCCGATGGGGACATCATCGTACCGAACGAGGCGGTGTGCCTTGCAGGCACCACATCCATCCCCATAGACGATCCTGACGTACTGGAGATCGACCCCGCCGAGGTGGATATCGTGGCCGGCGAGGCCGAGCAGATGATCCCCAGTTTCGGGAGCACCCGCCTTATAAGGGCCTACACCGGCGTGAGGCCCCTGCTTAAGGCCTCCGGCCAGGACGGGAGATCGATTTCCCGCGGCTTCAAAATCATCGACCACGAAAACGGCATGTTCAGTATTCTGGGCGGCAAGCTTACCACCTATCGTCTCATGGCCGAGAAGATGGTGGATGTCATCATGGAGCGCTTCGGGTTAAAAATGAAATGCAGGACTGCAGAGCTGCCTCTGGAGGGACAGGATGAGCTCAGCGGCTACCCGTTGTCCAAAAGGCTCTCCAATATGGATGACATTATATGCGAGTGCGAACTCGTCTCCCGCAACACCGTGGAGCATGCCATCAATACCATGGGCACCCATTATGTGGGTGACATCCAGCACAGGACCCGGCTGGGCATGGGCCCCTGCCAGGGAGGATTCTGCACCTTCCGGGCATTGGGCATCATGCAGGAGCTCGGAAGGGTAAGCCCTGAGGTGTCACTCAAGATCCTCAAAGAGTTTCTCCAGAGGAGGTTCAAAGGGATCAGACCGGCACTGTGGGGTGACCAACTCCGCGAGGAGCAGCTCATCGAGAGCATCTACTTAGGCATCCTCAACATGGAGAGCAGTAAGTGAGCTCACATATGCATGATGTGGTTGTCATCGGCGGAGGGATGTCCGGGCTCATGGCATCCATCTACCTGGCTGGAAAAGGGTTCAAAACAGCCGTTATATCGCGCGGAGACCCGGTGTGCTGCCTTTCAACAGGTTGCATCGATGTGCTCTCCTCAACCGGCGCAAACCCATTGGATGGATTCGGCGGCCTGCCCGAGGGTCACCCTTACCGCTTAGTAGGAAAGAAAGGCGTTGAGGAGGCATACAAACTGTTCAAGGAGGTCATGGAAGAGGGTTCCATCCCATATGTGGGATCGATCAGAAAGAACCGGGAGATCCTTACCCCGATCGGCACCTTCAAGACCACGTGTCTCGTCCCCCACACCATGGCGGCTTCCCTTGGGTGCAGGGACGAATATGTGCACGTGATATCATTTAAGGGGATTAAAGACTTTTACCCCTCCTATATTACATCGAAGCTAAAGAATACCGGCTTTTCCCTCTATGATGCCGGGGCGTCCTCGACGCTGGCTATTGCAGCCCGGTTCGAGGAAGAAGGCTTTGCCGAGGACTTTGCCTTATGGCTTGCAGGGCTTGAGCTCCCCCCAGGCAAGGTGGCCTTGCCGGCCATACTGGGATTAAATAATCCTGTGGCTGTCATGGAGGCGATCTCTTTACGAATCGGCAGAGAGGTGTTCGAGATCCCGACTCTCCCGCCGTCCATCCCGGGGTTTAGGCTCTTCCGCTCACTCAAGGCCGCCCTGCAGCACAGAGGCGGCGATGTCTTCTGGGGCATGCCTATCAGCAGTGTTGAGCGCCACGGAAACATCGTGGAGGCGGTGACACTGGCCACGTCGGGCAGGGCTACGCGCGTGCAGGGGCGAGTATTCATCCTGGCAACAGGATCCTTCGTGAGCGGCGGACTCTTTGCCACAAGGGATTCGGTCCATGAGACGGTGTTCGGCATACCTGTACATGTACCCGGACCCAGAAAGGATTGGTTTCGGAACGACTTTTTTAACGCAGGCCACCCCATCGAAGAGGCCGGTATAGAGGTTGATGCCTCCTTCAGGCCGATACACGGTAACAGCACGAACCTCTTTGTATGCGGGAGCATCCTGGCCGGTAGCGAGATCATGAAGTACCACTGCGGCCATGGACTTGCGCTGGCCACAGGACTGAAGGCCGCAAAGATGTGTGAGAGGATGCTCACATGAGCTTTGAGCACTGTGTACGCTGCACCATCTGTGTGGAGAACTGCCCTGTCTATAAGGTGGAGCCTCGTTTCCCCGGGCCCAAACAATCCGGCCCGGATGCACAGCGCTTCCGTCTGGACGGCGAGAAGTCCGTAGACCAGTGGGTGAAGTATTGCTGTCAGTGCCGGAGGTGCCAGGTTGCCTGCCCCTATGGCGTGGAGGTGGCCGAGATCATCCTTAAAGCTCAGCTCAAGTATGGAGCAGAGCACATAAGTCCCTTTAGCGCCCACTTGTTCGCCAACGCGTATCATCTTAACGCCTTAGGCTCCACATTTGCCCCGCTTGCAAATAAGGCGGCTTCCTGGAATGTGATAAAAAGCGTGTTAAACCTGCTGGGGGTCTCCAGGGAACCTGATCTTCCCGAATTTAGATTTATCAATTTAGAAAGGGGCAGAAGGAGAAAAGGCAAGGGCAGGAAAGTGGCCTTCTTTTACGGGTGCCATTTGAGCTTCAACAGGCCTGACATCGGCAGGAAGATCAGGGATCTGTTGGTATCCATGGGGTGCAGGGTCGTCATGCCGCGTCAAACCTGCTGCGGGCTTCCGGCGCTGGGGAACGGCGACGTTGACATGGCGAAGAAATACGCACATAAAAACGCAGTTACATTGACATCGTACATCAACAGGGGGTTCGACGTAGTGTATGCCTGCACCTCCTGCGGACTGACCCTGATGCAGGATTACCCAGGTGTTCTCGAGGCCCCGGGGGGGAAAAAGATAGCAGAGAACACCTATAACGTGAGTGAGTATCTGCTCTCACTTTTGCAGGAGGATAATGAGAAGGCACCGCTGGGACGCTTGGAGAAAAAGATCGCTTACCATATACCATGCCATCTGAGGGCCCTCGGGATCGGCTACCCCGCAGCAAAGATTTTTGAGCAGATCGATGGGCTTGAATGCTTTGTGCTCGATGAGGACTGCTGCGGCCTGGCAGGCACCTACGGCTTTAAAAAGCGCAATGAGACCGTATCTCACAAGCTTGGGGAGATTGCATCTACACAAATTCGAGACTTACATGTGGATGCAGTGGTGGCTGATTGCGGTGCGTGCCGCATGCAGCTCGGACATTTCACCAACCTCCCTGCATTGGATCCTGTCGAGATCATGATGGAAGCCATTGCCGGCAAGGCAGGAAATAAGAGAAAATCCGGACAAGGCATTAAACACTGGTTAAGGAAAACACCATAAAAAGGAGAAGATATGAAGAAGGGTTTGATCATAATTGTGTTATGCCTTTCGCTCTTCATGCTGCCTGGACAGTCCCAGGCAGCCCAAACTCTGGAAGTGGTCCTCCAGGATTGTCTCTGGGGGACCGGTATCGGTGCGCTGGCAGGTGCCGCCACGCTTCCTTTCATGAACCACCCCAACGATCATTACATTCGCATCCTTCAGGGTGCTTCAATCGGCCTTTTCTGCGGACTTGCGTTTGGTGTCTATGAGATACACCCTGTGTATTACTCCTACACCACACCATCAGGGCAGAAAGAGCAGGTATATGGGCTCATGATGAATATACCTCTTAAGTAAGCTCCAATGTAAGCATACACTGATATGCCGGATCAGCCTGCCCCGGCGCACGGACATCAGTCAGTGAAAAGGCATTGATACCAATTACCCTGGAGTGGCATCTTTTTTTTCTCTATTACATCTTATGATTACAGACCGTATGCATATTAAAAAACATACATTTCATCGATTCTCTATCAAAGGTCTTTGAGGCAAAGTTGCGAGAGGAGAAAGGAGGTGCATATGAAGAGATCCATTATGATTGCTACCCTTATATTCGCGCTGGCTCTCATGCCATACAGATCTTATGCTGCAGATGCAGGCCCGATCTTTACGGCCCCCCTTGTAGGGGCTACCATAGGGCTGCGGTAGGGTATCTAACAACCTTCTTCGCTGATAATCCGGCGGATCATTATAACAACAATGTAGCTATCGGTGCAGGCATCGGCTTTGTAGCGGGATTGGCCCTTGGGATCTCCGGATCACTAAAGACCTCGGCCAGCTTCTATCAACGAGACACAAACAGGGAGAAACTGTACGGGTTAAGTATAAATATACCATTGAAATAAATGAAAGAGTCAGGGGCCATACCTAAAGAGAAGTAAGTATCCCGTCCATGACGTGAACTCTGAAATAAAAGGCACTATGTGTAGATTTCACCAGGAAACATTCGCTTCTTTAAGACCTTCAAGGCACTCAGTTATCGTAAGAATATGCACTCTGAGCTACACGATATACTTCTAATTGTCAGTGGTCCCCACTTAATGGGAATGCTATAACAATAACTAAACCCCCATCTGCAGCATTAGATGCACTCACGTTGCCGTGGTGAAGCCTCACGGCACGTTCCGTGATGGCTAAACCAAGTCCTGATCCCCCGGTCTTTCGATCGCGGGCATCCGACACCCGATAGAATGGATGGAACAGGTGAGGGAGTTCAACTTCTGAGACCCCATCGCCATGATCATGAACCGTGATCTCGCCATATGGTATCGTACCGTACATGACCCGTCGGAGCATGATATCTACATCCGTATTCTCATGGGTATAGTGGATGGCATTGCGGACAACATTCTCAACAGCACGTCGTAGTAATTCTTCGTTGCCCGATATAATGTACTCGAGACTGTCGACATGCAGTATTATGTGGCAAGAATTCTGAGCCTCAAAATTTGCATCGACAGTGATTTTTTGAATAAGGCGCTTCAGGTCAACACGAGATGGTTGTATGCCCTCGATATCGTTTTCGATACGAGTGAGTGTGAGCACCTGGCCGATCATCTCATTGAGTAATCTCGCTTCCCTTTCAATACGGTTTAAATGGGTTTCAGCTTCAGGTCCGGTCTGCCTCCGTGCGAGTTCCAGCGCTACATTGAGCCGGGCCAGCGGCGAGCGGAGTTCATGCGAGATATCACCGAGCAATTGCCGCTGTGAGGTCATGAGCGATTCGATGCGCTCTGCCATCCGGTCAAAATCTTTTGCCAGCTCAGTGAGTTCATCCTTCCTTCTCGCAATATCTTTGCCGATTCTTACCGAGAGCTCACCTGCGGCAAACCTTCGTGTTGCCTCCCGCAGTTTTATAAGAGGTGAGGTCAGATAACGGGCAAACCAATAACAGACACCTCCTGACAGGAAAAGGATGATAAATATACGGAACACCAGCAAGGTAGTGTTTCCATGAAAAGGATTGAAGGCATGTCGCGGCATGATCCCGACTACTCCGAAGAGACGGCCGTTTGCCATCTTTATGGTCATTGCCAGAAGCACTCTATCTTGTAAAAATAGAGATTCAGTTTTTCCGCTCTGTCTGGTTTGGCCCAGGAGGGCCTTGGCATCAGGAGGTAATGTGCGCTTAGAGATCTCTTGATTATTATCATCGAGCACGTACGCATCGATCCTGGACGAGCTTTTCAATTGGTCCGTGAGTTTCGCCAAGGCTGCATGATCGCCATGTAAATGATACTCTGCAGCCATCTGACCATACAGGGACAAAGTAACACCGATGGTGTTCTGCAAATGGTGGATCATCGGCCCTGATTGGGTCAAACGGTCAAAACTTATCAAAGTTCCGACGATAAGTGTTGTTGCAATCCAGAACCAGAGATAGATTTTTATGAAAATGTTCAGCTTCGGCATGATGGTTTCTTGGAATATCCGCCTTATGAGTCACGGTCAGATGGAGGTGTAGGGGCATAAAGATAGCCTACACCGCGTATTGTTTTTATTCGCTCCTTACCCGATACTTCGTGACCGAGCTTTTTGCGCAGCTTGCTGATGTGTACATCTACACTGCGGTCATACGGAGAAAGTGAGCGGCCAAGTACTGCATGCATTAACTCTTCGCGCGACACGAGTTGCCCTGCCTTATGTAACAATATTTCAAGAAGACCGAATTCGACAGTGGTGAGATCAATCTTTTCACCTGAGCGGACTACTTCGCGTGTTCTCATATCCATTTTCACATCACCCACCTTCAGTTCTTCAGGTATCTGCGGCAATGTTCTCTCTTCGGGTTCCTGTTTTACCCGCCTCAGTACGGCACGTATACGTGCGAGTAATTCGCGGGGGTTGAAGGGTTTGGGCAAATAGTCATCCGCACCCATCTCTAATCCTATGATCCTGTCTACATCATCGCCCCGGGCCGTCAGCATAACTACTGGTGTATTTACTTGTGCACGAATATGGCGCAGCACCTCAAAGCCATTTCCCACAGGCAGCATCACATCAAGCACGATAAGGTCGTACTTACCCTCGAACACCATAGTAAGACCCAATTCTCCGTCATGGGCACTCTCGAGCTGAAAACCTTCCGGAGTCAGATATTCCTTGATCAATTCACACAACTCAACGTCATCATCTATTACGAGGATGCGCTCCATAGAAAACTCCATTGTCTCGTTAAAAGATATTTGTAAGTAGTTTACATAAATTTCTGCAATTGCATCAGGGAAAAGTGCAATAAACCATGTTTCTTTACAAATCTTTACACAACTAACAAATATTAACAGGAATATCGTTATATGAACTCCGATAGTGAGGATATTGGTGGAATAAAAACTAAATCAAACCACCCAGGAGGCGAAACATGAACACAAATGGGATCAATGGCAACGATTCATCGATGAGCCTTTCTATGTTGTATGGCATGATGCCCGTCAACCAAATAGCAGGATCCGATACAACTACGTCTCAAGCGACTTCTACCGGTGCGGTCGGCTCATCTCAGGGTGATTCGGTCAATGTCTCACAATCATCGCAGTTGTTTAGCCAACTTCAGCAGTTGCAGCAATCCGACCCAGACAAGTTCAAACAAGTTATGACCAACATAGCCGGTGAATTGCAGAGTGCGGCTCAGGGAAAGGACGGGTTCGAGGCAAAGTTATTCTCAGACCTGGCCACAAAATTCCAGAACGTAGCAAATGGTGGCGACATATCGCAACTGATGCCGCCAACCCCATCCAGCTCCGATCAGTACACACAGCAAGGTTCGGTTTCAGCAAAGCATCATCATGGGCATCATCATGGAACCGGTGGGGCCCAAAATGACATTAAGCAGGTGATGTCCAACGTCATCGATGAGTTGAACAAGGCTGTTTCGGGCGATACCTCGAACAGTTGAAGTCTCACATGAGTGCGGTTTAATCAAGGATGCTCAGGCTTTATCAAGACCATTTGCAATGCACATTATACTTTGTCCTGAGGAATGAATGCTCTGGATGGAGTTATATGGGGGACCGAAGCGTCCCCCCTTATCCATGATGTCCCACCATCACATTCCTTGTTACTTTAAAAAAGTGGGGAGCTGTTGCAGCTCCCCAAGAGGGGGTATTGAGGAGGTTTAGGTAGGTATCTATTCCAAGTTGAGACTGAATATCTTTGAATACCTGTCTTACTGGTTCTGATTATTCTTTTTACTCCAGTCGCCATGACCGGCCTTGCCGTGTCTCTTTTTCCTCATCTCCTGGAACTTGACGAAAAACTGTTTAAAGCGATCAGGACCGAGGATATTTCTCACTCCGAGCATATACTGGAGATGTGCGTTGTCGAGGTTCTGCTTCACCGCCTCAACCTGACTGAACTGGTTATTCAAAGCCGTTTGATCCACCGGGTTTTCCTCAAGGATGCCCTCCAGCTTAAGGTGTTCCTTTTTCAGAGAGCTCGCCAGAGTCGACATGGTGTCGTGGTTCTGAGCGTACAGATTATCCAGGGCCTGTTTGTCGTCGCTCGTGAGGTTCAGCGCAGTAGCCAGCTTCGGCCATTGCCACCACTTGCCCACGGACATGTCTTTTGCCTGGACCTGCACAGCCATAAAGAATAATGCCAGGCATGCGAGTATGCCGATGAGAACCCTCTTTGTATTGGTTTCTTCTAAATGGTTACCTTTCATAGTTCCTCCTTCATAATTTTTTCAAACTGCATATTAAGACGACCGCCTAGATGCATCGTTTACAAGGGAATGGTAAATATTTGTAAAGGGCAGGATAGATTCAGTACAAGTGTGGAGAAAACAGAGCATATACTTTTTCATACTGAACCACAAGAACGAGTATTCAACTCATGCCTGCCTTCGATGTCTGCTAAGGCCTCGATAATGAGTGGAATAAAAATGTAATATCCAAGCAGCCTGCAGACTCTTTTATCCCTGCATCAAGTGACTTTCTGACGGTTTCCGCCAGGAGCTGCATCCCAAACGGTTTTAAAATATAGTCTCGAACCCCCGTTATTTTTGCCTTATCTTCCAGGATGAGTTCGCTGTCTCCGGTACAAAAGATAATCGGGATATTGCGGCGGATCTCCATAAGTTTCAGGGCAAGCTTGTCACCCGTCAGGTTCGGCATATTTATGTCGGTTAT
>JBEKLI010000054.1:0-8463 GCA_050010275.1 Desulfomonilia bacterium
TTCAAGCTCGTGGATGGCGCTTGATACTATTCGTGCGGTAATCCGTTTTGTGGACCGTAAATATGCAATGAGCAGAGAGCGCTCCGCAACCGCATTGATCTTCCTTGGTATGCCTTCGGAATAGCGATAAATGAGTCTCAATGCCAAGGCTGAAAAGGTGATATCTCCGTGGGAGCCCGATATAATGAGCCGGTGAATAATATAACTCTTCGTGTCCGAGAGGCTCAAGGCCCAGATGTGGTATCGCAGTACGATTCGATCATTGATCTGTTTCATGGCAGGTGATGCCAGGAGCTTTACGAGTTCGGGCTGGCCGACAAGCACGATCTGGAGAAGTTTCTCCTTCTCGGTCTCGAGGTTTGAGAGCATGCGGATCTGCTCCAGGACATCAGGCGAGAGGTTTTGACACTCGTCGATGATGAGCACGGCATTCTCGCCTGCGATGAACACATTGATGAGAAATTCATAGAGCTCATCGAGCAAGGCCTTTTTGGAAGTATGTGATGCATTGATGCCGAAATCCTGGTTGATCGTCTGAAGGAGCTCGATGTCTGAAAGGGCAGGGTTCAATATGAGCGCGGTCCTGATCGTTTTGGGCAGGTTTCCAAGCAGGACCCTGCATATGGTAGTCTTGCCGGCTCCAACCTCTCCGGTGATCATTATGAAGCCTTTGCGCTGATCTATCCCGTAGCGAAGGTATGACAACGACTCCTCGTGCGCCTTGGACATAAAGAGGAATTTCGGGTCCGGGGTGACATTGAAGGGGTTCTCTGACAGACCGAAGAATTGCTCAAACATACTCATCCGCCCCCGGCCATAACGTCACTTGAGCGGCACACTTAACGTGGTGGTTGAGCCTTGCCGTTCGATCTCCAATTGCACGTTTGTATTGTTCTGGAGCTCCTGGTAGGCACTCAGTGCATCCTGCGGAGTGCGGATGGGGACGCCGTTGATGGACTTGATGATATCGCCCGTACGTACACCAAGTTCGTAGATCTTTGCCCCTTCCGCCACATCGCTCACCCTGAACCCATAGGGCTGACCTCCGCGGTAGTAGGGGACTACCCTGGCGTTCCCGAGAAGCTGGTCCATATTTTTCATGGCCTCCGGGATCCCGCCGGCGTTCGCGAATGAGGATGCCCCGGCTAATCGAGTTCTCCTGGGCTCCCTCCCCATTCCTGCCCTGGATGCGAGACCCGGCCCGGACTTTGTCTCTTCCACCACGAGCATCTGCTGCTGGCCGTTCACATCCATTATTACCTTGTTTCTGAATATTGCAATGAGCCTTGCCCCTTTGACGGTATCACCGATCCGGTAGAGCTTCTGATCGTTCGACTCTTCGAT
The DNA here is from genome assembly GCA_050010275.1 of Desulfomonilia bacterium. GTDB lineage: Bacteria > Desulfobacterota > Desulfomonilia > UBA1062 > UBA1062 > MWEI01. Next base: position 1,345 of record JBEKLI010000054.1, read on the forward strand.
AATGGCCCGGGCGATCTCGCTGGGACCGGTTATGGTGCCTCTGAGGGCAAGTCCCATTTCAGCGAGCGGTCTTTCCACATCACCCGTGATTGATTGCCCCTGACCCGCCGGCCCCGCCTTGGTAACTTTGAGGAGATCCCGGGTTGTGATAACCTCATAGGTATTCCTGGTCTTGGGCTGCTTGTTGTGGTGTATGTTTGCCACCTCGGTTACCTTTTGGGGGCGTGGGGGTTCATAGAGGATATGGCCTATGATGGTGGTGATAATCCCTGCTATCACCCATACGAACAAGGTGATCATCACAAGTGCGGCGATCAGCTTATAGCGTTTGTCCATCTATTCCCTAGACCTTGTCGAATCCGGAGAACCTCATAGAAAAGCTCCCCCTTCCACGGGTCAATGATCTAAGAACGGTCGAATAGCCGAAGGTGTTCGAGAGGGGTACATATGCCTTGACCTGATGATATTTCCCCTTGGTGACGACACCCTCGATACTGGCCTTCCTGGACGATAGATCACCCACAACATCTCCCACATAGTCTTCAGGTGAAAGTGCGTCAAGCTCCATGATGGGTTCAAGCTGGACTACACCTGATTTTTTCATGGCATCCTGGAGCGCCATCTGAGTGGCTATTTTAAGGCCTTGCCCGGTGGTCTTGTCGGTGAGGACAATCTTGTCCACATGCACATGAATGTCCACCACCTCGTAACCATATTCCGGATCCGCCAGGCAAGCCTCCTCAAGGCCGTTCATAACATGACCCTTCAAGCCGTCTTCAAGAGCCTGGTCCACGATGAACGTATTGCCGCTGCCTCTCTTGGCGGGTTTTATGTTCAGCTCCACATGGCCGTAATGGGCGGTCTCACCGATGAGCTTGTCAAAGATCTTCTCGGCCTGAGACGGCTTATCGACGGTGGCGCAATAGAGCACCTGGGGCTTGCCCACATTGATGTCCACTCCAAAGGCGGTCTTGAAGCGATCAAGGGCGATCTCCAGGTGAAGCTCTCCCATGCCTGCAAGTATGACCTGGCCGGTGTCCGGATCTTCGTGCACCTTGATGGTGGGGTCTTCCTCCATGATCTTGCGTATGGCATCCAAGAGACGCTCGGATGATTCCGATGTCTTGGGTTCGATGGCCACCGATATGACGGGCTTCTGAACATCGAGAGCCTCAAGGACCAGTGACTCACCCTCGGGTGCAATGGTGTCGCCGGTTACGGAATCCTTCATACCCACTGCCGCAACGATGTCGCCTGCTGAGGCCTGCTCAATGCGCTGTTTTTGGTGTGCATGCATGGAGAAGAGACGTGCGATCTTCTCGGACACCTCCCGGGTGGTATTGTATACTTCATCACCCACATGGAGCATGCCGGAATATATTCTCAAATATACCATCCTCCTGCCTTCATCCATGTACACCTTGAATACATATGCAACAAGAGGACCTTTGGGGTCCGGATGGATGGAGACCTCTTCGAGAGTTTTCTTTACATGGGCGATCACAGGCCTCACTTCCAGGGGCGAAGGCAGGTAGTCGATCACGGCATCGATCAAGGGCTGGATTCCTTTGTTTTTCAGGGCTGAGCCGCACAACACAGGCACAAGCGTGCCGTCAATGGCGGTTTTGCGGATGGCCTGCTTTATCTTTTTCTCATCCGGCTTCTCGCCTGCAAGAAACTTCTCCATGATCTCGTCGTCAAAGTCGGCAAGTTTCTCCAGCATCTTCTCTCGTGCAAGGGCTGCCTCCTGGACGCGATCTTCAGGGACCTCGGAAGCCACGAAATTGGCCCCGAGTGTGTCATCGTCCCATACAAGCCTTTGCATGGAGACAAGATCGATCACCCCTTTAAAGGTGTCCCCCTCATAATAAGGGATCTGGATAGGCAGCGGCGTCACCTCCAGCCGGGTCTTGATCTGACCCAGTACGGCATTGAAGTCGGCACCGAGACGGTCCAGTTTGTTGATAAAGGCCATGGCAGGCACATGGTATTTTCTGGACTGCTGCCAGACGGTCTCGGTCTGGGCTTCTACGCCGCCCACGGCGCAAAGGATCACCACCGCCCCGTCGAGCACCCGTAACGAGCGCTCCACCTCGATGGTGAAGTCCACATGGCCGGGTGTGTCGATGATGTGGATGTCATGGTTGTTCCATTCACAGGTAGTGACTGCAGAGGTTATCGTGATGCCGCGCTCCTGCTCCTGCGGCATCCAGTCCATAGTGGCCTGGCCGTCGTGTACCTCGCCCATGCGGTGGATCTTTCCGGTATAGAAGAGCACACGTTCCGTTACTGTAGTCTTGCCGGCATCGATATGGGCTACGAAACCGATGTTCCTCACCCTGGCCAGATTCCTTGTTTTCATCGGACTGCTCACACTCCCTATTATACACAAAGATCTATATCGTATACATATTTCATTTCGTGTCCGAGGAAGTGCTCGCCAAGCTCGATGAACCTCGGTGATGAGTCTGAAAGGTAATAGGTGATTTCTCGGTTTTCAGCGCGGTCATCCGCAGGCCCCACAATCTCCTTGACCACCCGCGCGGTGGAGAGCGCAGAATCCACGATCGCAACGCTGTTGCCCATAACTTTTACAAGGACACCTTTGAGCAGAGGATAATGGGTGCAACCCAGCAGCAAGGTATCAATTTTGGAATGTATGAGATCTTTCAAGTATCGCCTGGCTACCTGCTCGGTGATTTCATCATCGAACCAACCTTCCTCCACCAGGGGCACGAACAGGGGGCATGCCTGGGGAAAAATCTCCAGTCCCGGTTTCAAGCCCAGAATAGTCTTCTCATAGGCACGGCTCATGATGGTGGCTGAGGTTCCGACAACGCCTATCCTGCTGACAGCGCACTCTATCGCTGCCCTGGCACCGGCCTCCACCACGCCGACGACCGGTATGTTAAACTCTTCCTTCAGTGCGGGTACGGCATGGGCGCTGGCCGTATTGCAGGCGATCACCAGCATGTCGATGTCCATTGAGGCAAGAAACCGGGCGCACTGGAGGCTGTAGTTGATAATGGTCTTTGGTGATTTGGTGCCATAGGGAAGCCGCGCCGTATCCCCGAGATAGACCATGTCCACACCAGGGACCAGCTCAAGGAGACTGTTGAGTACCGTGAGCCCCCCTATCCCTGAATCAAACACACCGATACGCGAGATCCTTTTTTTCATGAAATGATCAGCTTCCCCGCATTCTGTGCAGCTAAAAAATTGGTTATTTGTCTAGTGCTTTTGCCGGGTGCTGTCAAGAAAAGTCGAAGGGATTTAGGCTTACGGAAAACGGAAATGCAAAGGGATAAGGGTATAGAGCGAGGAATGATCAGTGATCAGTAACCAGAAAAGAAGTGACGAGTGATGAGTGAATAGTGACTGAACCTGTACCCCACCTCACCCCATGAACTGATCACCATTCACTTTTCCAGTGGCAACACAAACGTGCATTGGGGTATAAGTCTCCCCAATCTTCACAAGTCCTGGAGGATGGATGGAACACTACATCGGGATCATCGGACTCGGGTACGTAGGGCTGCCCTTGGCAGTAGAGCTCGGCAAGAAATACCCGACCGTGGGGTTTGATATTAGTGATAAACGTATTTCAGAGCTCATAGCCTTCACGGACAGGACCCAGGAGGTGACCAGCGATGAGCTGAAGGCTGCCACCCATTTGAGTTACACAACAGACCCCGACGGCCTGAAGCCCTGCAATACCTATATCGTGACCGTGCCCACCCCCATTGATTCTCACAACAGGCCTGACATCACCTTGCTGCTCAAGGCAAGCGCCGCCATAGGCTCTGTCATCAAAAAGGGTGATATCGTCATCTACGAATCCACCGTCTATCCGGGTGCCACTGAAGAAGATTGCGTCCCGGTTATTGAGAAGACATCGGGTATGAAATACAATCGCGATTTCTACTGCGGATACAGCCCGGAGCGTATCAACCCCGGGGACAAGGCGCATCGTCTAACAAACATCAAAAAGGTCACATCAGGCTCCACCCCTGAGGTGGCCAAGATAATCGATGATCTCTACAGCTCAATCATCACCGCGGGCACCCACCTTGCTCCTTCTATTAGAGTAGCTGAGGCCGCCAAGGTCATTGAAAATGCCCAGCGTGACATCAACATCGCCTTTGTCAATGAGCTGGCCATGATCTTTGCCCGCATGGGAATCAGGACCGCTGATGTGCTCAAGGCGGCCGGGACCAAGTGGAACTTCCTGCCGTTCTTGCCGGGGCTGGTTGGAGGGCATTGCATAGGCGTTGACCCCTACTACCTGACCCATAAGGCCGAAAGTCTCGGGTACATACCCCAGGTGATCCTCGCAGGCCGCAGGATCAACGACGGCATGGGCAGGTATGTGGCCACCCAGCTCATCAAGATGATGATCAAGAAATGCCACCGCATCACAGACACCAAGATCCTCGTACTCGGCATCACCTTCAAGGAGAACTGCCCGGACATCAGGAACTCTAGGGTGATCGACGTGATCGCCCAGCTCAAGGACTTCGACTGCAAGGTAGAGGTATACGATCCTGTAGCGGACCCTGATGAGGTGGAGCAAGAGTACGGCATTGACATACTGACCCGTCAAGAACAGCTCACCGCCTATGAGGGCATCATAGTGGCCGTGGCCCATGATGAGTTCAGGACCCTTGACTTAAACAGGCTCAAGGCCAACGGCTGTGTCGTCTACGACGTGAAAAATATCTATGCAGATGCGAATGCCTCTCTCTGATGATAATGAAGCGGATCGGCGTTTTATCAGATACCCATTTGAATGGCCCTGATGCATTTCTTGAGGAGATCGTATCCAATCATTTTGCAGATGTGGATCTCATCGTCCATGCCGGAGACATGGTAAGCCTTAATGTACTGGATGTGTTCGCCCGGATGGATAAAGAGGTAGTGGCAGTATGTGGAAATATGGATGGCTATGATGTCAGGGGATCATTTCCAGCCTTGCACACGCTCGTCATTGAAGAACTGTCCATCGGCATCATCCACGGCTGGGGGTCGCCCATGGGTATCAGACGGCGCATCATAAATTCATTCAAGAAGGTGGATGCCATCATCTATGGGCATACCCATGAAGGGTTCTCAGATACTGAGGCCGGTATTTTTTTCTTCAATCCGGGATCACCTACTGACTCTCGATTTACAAGAGGCAGGTCAATAGGTATAATAACCATCAATAAACATACTATTGTTGGAGATCTTATACCATTATGAACAACATCTGGGCTCCATGGCGGGTGGAATACGTAACGAACCCGAAAGACAAGTCCTGTATCTTCTGCTCGGCCCACAAGGACAGGGCCGATCTCATCATCACCTCGGGCAAGCTGTGTTTAGCCTTAATGAATCGCTTCCCCTACACCACCGGTCACTGTATGGTGGCCCCATACAGGCATGTGGGAGAATTCACTGAGCTGACTCCGGAAGAACTCTTAGAGATCATGGCCACGGCCCAGGCTATTGTTACGGCAACCCGCGCTGCTTTGACGCCTGAAGGGTTCAATGTGGGGTTCAATATGGGAACCGTCGCCGGAGCCGGGATTTCAGACCACCTGCACATGCATATCGTTCCACGATGGAAGGGGGATACCAACTTCATGCCGGTCTTAGGCGATGTTCATATCATCTCGGAACATATCGAGAAGACCCGTGATAAGATCAAAAGGAATCTCCCTTGAGATACCTTAAGGCCGCATTCTTTTTTGTCCTTGCCGTTGCAGGCATCCTGTTCGGCATTTCAAACCAGGATAATGCCACCGTGCATTTCTTCTGGTACTTTTCGAAATCCTACCCCCTCTATCTTGTCCTGTTTGCCTGTTTCCTTGCCGGTACCGTGATAGCGATCCTCTATGGTTTCATCTCGGGCGGCGACATGAAGGACAAGGAGCGCCGTTCGAACAAACACCTGGAGGATCTCAAGGGCAGACTCAGGAAGGCCCAGGCCGGGAAAGCCCCCTTCACCCCAACGGGGAGTATTAATGGATCGCCCGGAAGCACACCTTAATCAGCACCCAAGGCTGCCTCAATGGCTGAAAAAAAACAGGGCTCTTTCTTCACTGCACAGCCTGAAGACGAAGCTGCGACACTCCGGGCTCTCCACCGTATGCGAAGAGGCAAGGTGCCCCAATATCTCCGAATGCTTTCACAGACCGACTGCAACATTCCTCATACTGGGGAATGTGTGCACCCGCAACTGTGCCTTCTGTTCGGTTGATAAAGGCAGCACCTCCCCACAAGACGAAGAAGAGCCTGCCCATGTCGCCTGCGCAGCTCAGAATATGGGGTTGCAGCACGTGGTCATTACTTCGGTAACCAGGGATGATTTACCGGACAAAGGCGCTTCAGGTTTTTCTGCTACTATGCACGCGATCAGAACCCTCATGCCCGAATGTACCATCGAGATACTCACACCCGATTTTTCCGGCAGGAAAGACCTGCTGGAGTCCGTTCTCAGCGAAAAGCCCGACGTTTTCGGCCACAACGTGGAGACCGTATCCAGAATTTATCCTGCAATCAGGCCTGGTTCAAGTTTAGCAAGAAGCCTCCATGTGCTTAGGGATATTAAAAGCCTCTCTTCGGATACGATCGTCAAGTCGGGCTTCATGGTAGGGCTTGGTGAATCCGAACAGGAGATAGTAGATCTTTTAAAAATGTTTGGTGATGCGGGGTGCGATGTTCTGACCATCGGTCAATATCTGAGACCTACCAAGGCTCAGGTACCTGTTGAGAGATATTGGGAGCCCGAATATTACGCGATCTGGTCCAATCTTGCGAAATCACTTGGTATAGGTTATTGTATTGCAGGACCGTTCGTGAGGAGTTCCTATCACGCCAAAGAGGTCCTTGAAGAGATACACGGCATTCGGAACAAACAGCTACACCACGATTGAAGGAGAATGCATGGATACTATTCAGATCGGGCTCATCGGTTTAGGCACTATCGGCACCGGGGTTGCCAAGACCCTGCTGGAAAACAAGGCCCTGCTGGAGGACCGGCTTGGTTTCTCTTTAATCCTGAAGGGGATCGCCGATATCGACATAACAAAAGACCGAGGTATCAGAGTCCCGCCGGATATGCTCACAACCGATGCG
>JBEKLI010000055.1:0-8460 GCA_050010275.1 Desulfomonilia bacterium
CTTGACCTTCTTGATGAGGTCGTCGACCGACTGATGGATGTGCGCGAAGCGATTGATCCGCTTGCCCGTCAGGTGGCTCGTGGCCGTCATCAGCTCTTCGTATTCGGGCTTGGCGGCGAGCTCGTAGGTCATGGCGATGCAGTTCAGCGAAGGCCGGATCATCGGGTGGTTCACGTAGTCGTCGACCTTCTCGCCGAACACCAGGCTGTCGGGGCGAGCAAAGTAGATGTGTTCGAAGATACAAAAGCTCTTCCTCTCGGAAGCCGGAAGGCTTATGGACCGTACTCCAGCCTTGTCGATGATGACGACTTCACCGGGTTCCAGTGAGCGGATATATTCGGCGCCGAGAATGTCAAAGGCGCAGGTCTCAGATGCCACGAGGTAGACTCCATCGAGCATGCCGAGGCTTAAGGGCCTGAACCCGTGCGGATCCCGCACGGCTATCAGCTTGTCCTGCGCAAGGAAGACAAAGCTAAAGGCCCCCATAAGCTGCTGTAGTGCATCGGTAACCGCATCTATTATGTCGGCCTTGCCGGATCGTGCAATGAGGTGCAGGACTATCTCGCTGTCGGACGTGGTCTGAAAAATGGAGCCGGAATCCTGCATACCTTTTCGAAGTTGGGAAGCATTGGTGATGGTGCCGTTGTGGGCCACTGCTATCTGGCCTGATTTGCATTCGATGACTATGGGCTGGGCATTGGTGATGGTCGTGGTCCCCTTGGTGGAATACCTGTTGTGGCCGATGGCTGCATGGCCTGACAGCTTTGGCATGGCGGAAGGATCTGCGAATACCGCCCAGACAAGGCCAAGGCCCTTGTGAAGGGCTATCTCATTGCCGTCCGAGGTAGCAATGCCGGCACTCTCCTGGCCGCGGTGCTGCAGTGAGTACAGCCCCAGATATACCTTTTCTGCGGCACTGGCATCACCGTAGATCCCGACTATCCCGCATTCTTCGTGCCAGTGATCATCAATCTCATGTACGTCATGCATATTGTCACAGCCTCGTCCGGTCATTGTCGATCATGATTTATTCAACACCTTGGACAACATGTCCAGAAGATCTCGTTCATACCACTCAAAATCGAGTCGAGCAATGGTAACCCAAAAAACAACCTCATGTATATGTTTAGATGCAAACAGAGAGCCGGAGATTTCATGCATTAATTTCATCGTACTGTGAGTTAAGAATAAGATTATCACTACAGTCTCTGCCTTAAGACCGTACTATTTATAACTGTCTTTATGCACATCCTTGACCGCCCGGCCGGACGGGTCGATCATCTTGGCAAACTCGGCATCCCACTTGATGGCCGTAGGCGTTGAACAAGCCACGGAAGGCCCTTCGGGCACGCAGCGCGCGGCGCTGTCCAGCGGGAAGAATTCATGGAAGATCGACCGGTAATAATACCCCTCTTTGGTGACGGGCGTATTGATGGGGAAACGGAAATGGGCGTTTTCCATCTGGGAATCGCTTACCTCTTTTTCGGCCACCTCGCGCAGTGTGTCGATCCAGCTGTAACCCACGCCGTCGGAGAACTGTTCTTTCTGGCGCCAGGCAACCTCGGCCGGCAGATAATCCTCGAAGGCCTCTCTTAAGATATGTTTCTCCATCCGGCCATTCTTGCACATCTTGTCTTGAGGGTTGAGCCGCATGGCTACGTCCATGAATTCCTTATCCAAAAAAGGCACCCGGCCTTCCACACCCCAGGCAGCCAGTGATTTGTTGGCGCGCAGACAGTCATATTTGCTGAGCATGGAGAGTTTGCGCACGGTTTCCTCATGAAATTCCTTTGCATCGGGCGCCTTATGGAAATAGAGATAACCGCCGAAAATTTCGTCTGCCCCTTCGCCCGAGAGCACCATCTTGACACCCATGGACTTGATCTTACGCGCCATCAGATACATGGGGGTTGAAGCCCTGATCGTGGTAATATCATAGGTTTCTATATGATATATCACGTCGCGCACTGCATCCAGGCCTTCCTGAACAGTAAAGGTGAAATTATGGTGAATGGAACCGATGTGGTCGGCCACCTTCTGGGCTGCCGCCAGGTCCGGCGAACCTTCCAAACCGACGGCAAAGGAGTGCAGCTGGGGCCACCAGGCATCCTTCAATCCGGCGGTCTCCACGCGCTTGGCGGAATATTTCTTGGCTACTGCTGCAGTAATCGAACTGTCTAAGCCCCCGGAAAGTAGCACGCCGTAAGGCACGTCGGACATCAGCTGGCGTTCCACCGCCTCTTCCAGCGCCCTTCTGAGCTCTTTAATGCCGGTTTTGTTGTCTTTAACATTGTCATATTCCATCCAATCCCGCTTGTAATATTCAACCGGGGCGTCCATTTTGCTGTAGAGATAATGCCCGGGAGGAAATTCGCTTACCGTATTGCATACACCCATCAGGGCCTTCATTTCCGATGCCACATAGAAGTTGCCGTGCTCGTCGTACCCGGTATACAGGGGGCAAATTCCGATATGGTCTCGACCGATCATGAAGACATCGTTTTCACTGTCGTAGAGCGCAAAGGCAAAGATCCCATTCAGGTCTTCGAGAAAATCAACACCCTTCTGCCGGTAAAGAGCCAGAATGATCTCGCAGTCCGATTCGGTCAGGAAATCATAAGGTTCCTTCAAGGTCTTCTTGAGATCCTTATGATTATAGATTTCACCGTTGACCGCTAGCGCCACTTTGTGGTCTGCGGTGTAAAGCGGCTGGGCACCCTTGTTGACATCCACGATTGAAAGACGTTCATGGGCCAGAATTGCCTTTTCACTCACATAGATGCCGCTCCAGTCGGGTCCGCGGTGGCGCAGTGTGCGGCTCATCCCCAGGGCCTGGGTTCGGAGTTCCTTCACATCAGTCTTGATATTAAAAATACCGAGTATGCCGCACATCTCCTATCCTTCATGGCTGTGTTTTATTTTCATAAAGACTATATGCATTTATTCTGCCAGGCAAGCGGTTTCTCCTGATGAGTTCATCCTCCTTGTTTTGGAAGAGACCTATCGGCATAATTTTTTATGGTGATCTTTTCAGTTCTTCTTTGGGGTCATGCAAGGTTTTTTTTGTCCGTCGGGCACATATTCGTATAAAAAGATTTATATTAACCATTTTTGTGTCAAGCCATAATATCTCGATCTTTATTTCGAGACGATACCCTTTGCGCCCCCGGAAGTGAGTGTGGCAATATTTGTAAGAACTACAGGCAGAGACAAGGTAGTGGGCGAAGCGAGGTATCGTGGCCGCCACTGAGGCTGGAACTTCTCTTTATACTGCCTGAGGCCCTGGAAGTTGTAGAAGTTTTCTACATGCCTGAAGAGAAATCCACCTATGCGGTTCCACAATGATGAAAGAGATTTGTCCGAAAGCCCTGCGAGAGGGGCCATACCGAGGTTGAACCAATGATATCTGTTCCCTTTGCCCCAGAGTATGAGATTAATAAAAAGATAATCCATGGTTCCGCTCGGTGCATCAGGCATATATCGCATAAGATCGATTGAAATTTCTTCCATGTCCCCTGAGGTCCACAAATTTGAGAAGGCTATGATCTCATCTCCCCGCCGAATGAGTCCTATCGGGAATCGCGCTATATAGTCCTCCTTGAAAAATCCTAGAGAGAATCCCTTTTCCTTTGTTTTCTTTTCCTCAAGCCATGCATCCGATACCCTTCTCAGATCGCCGATGATTTTCGGCACTGAGTTTGGCTGCACCACATCAAAGGTGTAACCCTCTTTGGTAAGCTTGTTGTATGTATGCCTCAGCTCTTTGCGGGAGCCCCCATCAAGGCTGAACGTATCAAGTTCCACCCTCCCCTCTTCCCCAAGCTTCACCAGTGTCATGCCTAAATCGATATAGACATGAAGATTATGAGAACCTACTTCATAGAATACCGGCCATCCCCCGAAACGGTCACACAGTTCGCAGTACTGCCAGGCAAGCTCTTGCCATTCGGATTTCAGGCCTATGGGATCACCCATTGCAATCCAGCTTCTGCCACTGATCGTATACATGATGAACGCCTTGCCATTCTCACTGAACAGAAGCGCCTTATCTCCAAGCAGAGCCAGGTTTGCATGACTTTCAGGTGATGCATTTATAACGGGTAATGCCTTCTCGAGGTCGCCCGTGCTTCCGGTTACAGGTCTTGGCGAGATAGGATGCAGGATTTTAGCAAATGAATAAACAAGTGCGGCAACAAGCGCACCCACTGCAGCCCGTAAAGACCGCGGCGCACTTGCCATGAATGCGAACCGCCACCACAAGTCAGTGGAGTATTCCACATGCTTATATGAAAAATAGGTGAGCCAGGCCGTTGACAGCAATACTATCCCCATGACGAAGAGCCAGCCTGCGGTAAACCTGCCTCCGAACAACGATCCCTTTCTGTAGAAGCTCGGCTTTGATGGTATCAGGATAAAAAGCATTACCAGCAAAACCGATGCCTCTTCATATTCGAGCCCCTTGAGGAGCGAGAGAATGATACCGGCAACAACAAGTGCAACAGTCATATAATAAGCTGTATCAAGCCTCCTCTGGAGACCACGTGCAAGAATGAGGAGCCCTACCCCAAAGATACTTCCCAGGAAGTGCGAAACCTCGATCACCGGAAGGGGCACATATACGCTTAACTGCTCGAGACGATAAGAAATGGCCGGTGTTGCACCCGAAAAAAGCATTATGACACCGCTCAGGAAGGTGATGACCGTGAGTACGGGTGGTACCATGTACGGCAGCCACCGGGTGAGTGTCTGAGCACCCCATTGGAGGATCTGCTTGCGCTGGATGATTTCTTCTATCCCAAGGATTATGGCTGCTATGAGTAGCGGGAGAATATAATAGGTGAGGCGGTAGATGACGAGTGAACCGATAATGGAAGATGCAGGTATGAGGGGGGATAAAAAAATCAGGATGACGGCTTCGAATATCCCGAGCCCACCCGGGATCTGGCTGACCAGTCCTGCAAGCTGGGCGATCAGATATATCCCGATAAAGCTCGGCAAAGGGATAATGGGAGGTAAGAGCACAAAGAGGATACTGCCGGCAAAAGCCCAATCGACGGTAGCTACTGCTATCTGTGGAAGGAAAAGCCGTGCAGGCGGAACAGTCATTTCAAAATCCCCGAATTTAAGCGCCCTCCTCTTTGTCAGGATCAATGCAGCATAGATGAGAATCGGGATAAGAAAGAGCAGCCCAAGGGGTCGGTCTGTTGCAAAAGGGATATGGAGAGCCTTGGGGATATCAAGAGGCTCCAGGAGAAAAACCCCGGCGCCGAGCATTAAAAAACCGAGCCAGATACTCACGGTATTGAAAAAGATGACCTTGGTGATCTCCAAGGCCGACAATCCCCAGGATGAATAGAGCCGATACCGTATAGAAGCTCCGGCAACCATGGAAAAGCCGATATTGTTGCTGAATGCATATCCGATAAAGGATGCCGTTGCCATCTTTCTGAAACCCAAGGGCCTGTTGATGAACCGCAAAGCGAGAAAGTCATAGCCGGTCATGATGAGATAGCTGATCATTGTAAGAGCAATTGCGATCAAAAACTGACTTAAGGGGATTCCCTGGAGGTATTGGAGGATCTCATGGAGACGATATTTTTCGAGCTCTTTATGGAGAACCCACAAGGCCAAGCCAAAGAGAACGAGCCCGAGGGAAGCCCCCAAGGCCTTTATTATACGCCCCATCAAGGCTTGCCCCCAAAAGCCCCATTCATAAAGAAACAACCTAATCTTAAAATGTGGTCTTGGCGTGACATTAAATGCCTGACTGAATCTGTATTAAACAACCCCACAAAATTCTCTGGTGTGCCCCATGATAGATATATTTCCATGCTTGTCAAGGAGTTATGGAGAGCTGTTTCTGTATCTTGCAAAACATACAAACAGAGATTGAAAGTAATTTTCAAAGCCTTGATTAACCCGGTATGATATGGGGCTCCATAAAATCATTACGAGCAGCCGCAGCGGGGTATTCATGCTGTTATCAATTGAAGAGAAAGAATTGGAGAACGCATTCAGCCTGAGTGATCAGGCGGGATAGAGGATGAAGATCTTAGGTCACCCAATATTTTTTCGATTATGGATGCCAATTTGGCTTGGATCTCTTTTGAAAGACAATTGTCAAAACAGACGCAATCGCCGATCTCTATACCATAGACAGCACCTACCACAGGCATATTCAAGCCGCAGCGCTCCCCGAGTTCCATGAGCTCGAAGAAATGAATGCCGTGCGAGGAAAACAGGTGCATCGTACCTTCATTGCCCTCTTTGAATACTTTGTGCACCTCGCCTATCCTGCCGTCCCTTGTGCACATGGCATCGATCACGTAGATCCGGTCGTACCCTTCTATCATGTCGAGAAGGTCAAGGCCGATCATGGCACTTGTCGCCACATCGGCACCCTCGAATCTCCCCTCAAGTGAGTTTGCAATCACAATCCCCACCCCGTCATCAGAAAGGATGGGATTTCCCATGCCGAGAACGAGCGTTTTCAAACTGGTTTACCTCTTGAGCTGCCTGATGAGCACACCCTCATGGTTCCGGATGCTTACCGTCATAGGCATGGTGCCGGGCAAAGAGTGGGTTGCGCATGATAGGCACGGGTCATAGGCTCTAAAAGCCATCTCCACCATGTTGAGGAACCCCTCCTTCACATCGGGTCCCTTTACGAACGCCTTAGCCGCCTTCTTCACGGACAGGCAGATGGGCGCTGCGTTGTTCTGGGTTGCAACGATGAGGTTGGCCTTGGTGAGTATGCCGTTGTTGTCGGTTTCATAGTGGTGGAACAGTGTGCCGCGGGGGGCCTCCACACACCCTACCCCTTTATTCCTGAGCTTGAGGTTCATGTTGCGGATATCCTTGCTCGTGAGCAGGGGGTTGTTCGCGATCTCAACATTGCTTTCAGCAGCCTGAAGGGCGCAGATGAGACGTGCCCAGTGCGTGGCAAGGGTCTGGTGGGCCGGCTTGCCCCCAAGGACATCGAACATGATCTGGGCTTCCTTGTGAGCCAGCGGGGTCGTCATGGAATCCCCCACATTGAGTCTGGCAAGCGGGGCCACGCGGTACAGTGATGTCCCTTCTCCGTCTTTGAGGCCGTGCCATCCGAGAGGCTTCAGGTGGTTGAGCCTGATATAGGTCCAGGGCTCCACCCACTCACCGATGAATTTATCATAATCGCGCGGATGGAACTTCACATACTCCTTGCCGTTCTGGTCTATAACGCGAACCGTCCCGTCATAGAAAGTGGTCCTGTTCAGATCGTCAACCAGGGCCATATAGTATGTCTTGAGGCTGTAGGCATCATTCAGGATAAGATCTACATATGTCTTGTTCGCCAGTACCACGTCCTTGAAGAGCTGTATGGCAAATTGAGCAAATTCCAGGGAGAAATCGGCTGTTTCCTTGACCCACTTGCGGTCTTCCTCGGTGAACCCCCTTGGAACTCCGCCCGGGAGCCCCCCTTCAGGGTGCGGGGCCTTGCTGAAGATGTGCCTGATGATATCACGGTTTTTCTTGCGGACCTCGATCACCTTCCGGCCGATCTCCTTGCCCACCTTTCCGATAACGCCCAATATGTTCCGTTCCTTGGGGTCTGCATCAGGGCCCATCACAAAATCCGGTGCTGCCAGGAAGAAGAAGTGGATGTAATGGTCTTCAATATAAAAGGCATTGAACTCCAGCTCCCTGATGAGGCGGGCTGCAGGGGTCGGCTCCACACTATAGAGGTCATCCAGGGCCTTTGTGGCCGCCATATGGTGGGCTGACGGGCACACGCCGCATATATTAGGCACGATGCGCGGCATCTCTTCCACAGGCCTGCCGATACAGAACCGTTCGAACCCTCTGAGCTCCACCACCTGCCAGTATGCATCCTGGACATTTCCCTTCTCATCGAGGAAGATCTCGATCTTCCCGTGTCCTTCAAGCCTGGTAATAGGGTCAATGGATATCTTTTTCGTCATCGTGCTTACCTCGCGCTCTCTGGATTTTTCTTCTTCAGGGACACCGAAGGAAGGCTGAACCGGTAACAGTAACCTGCCAGGTCGGTGATGCCCTCGACAGCCTTGAGCGATTCCGCTTCGGACTCTGCTCCGAGGAGTGCTGCAAGGCCGGAGATAAACTTGGTCCCGGCATCGCTTATACCTTCCACCGGCCCGAAACATCCCCTGCAGGGCATGTTGATACGGATACAGGTCTCTCCGCATCCTGAACGGATGGCAGGCCCCATGCACAGGATGCCCTGGGCCAGAAAGCACTTTTCTGGGTCGGCCTCGACGGCATGGATCCTCTTGACCTCGCTAATTTCCATCTTAATCGGCTTTGACTGGTTTCTCGGGCAGACATCACACAATGGCTTTCGGGGGGCAAGGGTGGCTCCATGCGGCGGCAGCTTACCTTCTACGACGGCAAACACCGCATGGGCGACAAGATCCGGTGGCGGAGGGCAACCGGGCAGATAGT
>JBEKLI010000056.1:0-8458 GCA_050010275.1 Desulfomonilia bacterium
CAATAATGTTTATTCTCACTTATGACAATAAGTGGACATCGCGAGATATATCAGAGCTTGAAGCATCTGATAATGAGAGGCTGAATGCGGCTCACAGCACAACGCCATTACATCATTAAAGACATCAGCAGTAATTAAAGTACAAGCATTATTGGTTTAATAAACCAAGGACTTCCTCTATTTTCCACACATGATCCGCAACCCCTGCTTCCATCGCCGGGGTAACTCTCAATGTCTGATGCACACGGCAGAAGTTATAATGCATGAAATGCAGAGCAATAGCACAGGCCATGTTATATGCTTTCTTTGAGAATCCATTTGTTAGTCTGGTAAACCGCCTCATGCCCATCCGCATGGTAAGGTTTTGCCGCTCAACAAAGCTTGTTGAAACGTGCCCTGGATCTGGATTGCCTTCAATCTGTATTTTCTCGATGCCTGTGCATTCGGCTGGACTATAACGCACTTCACTTTCGGGACTATTACCATAGAGCTTTATTAACTGACTAAAATCAATGTCGCTGCCAAAAGCGTCTTCAACAGCACTAAGATACATCTTATGACCATCGGTAGTAAGTTGCACCTTGTTATTGATCCGTGAAGCAAGATCTTTCATAAAGATTGTAGCATTATCAGTGTCGCGCCTGCCTATGTGCCAAGCAGCAATTAGTTTAGTATCAGCATCTATCGCCGTGAACGTCCAGACATCACCATAGCCGAAAGGTGATCAGTGACCAGTGATCCGAAAAAGAAGTGAATAGTGACTGAACCTATACCCCCCTGTAGGGTGGGTGGAGCTTTCGCGGAACCCAATAAATTGAGGTTGGAGCAACTTCTGTTACGACTATCTCATCAAACTCATAAAAACCTCAGAGCGAACCAAAAAAGTCTCTGATAATCTCAATTGTCTCCGTCGGCTTTTCCTGAGGGATAAGGTGTCCGGCGCCGTTAACCATACGGTAGGTTGCCTGTTTGAATACGGAGGCAGCCTTCTTCAGGTCTATGAAGGCCCGGTTCTCACTTGCTTCTCCTTCGAGGATCAGGGTAGGGCAGGTCACCTTGGGAAGCAGCGGCCAGGGATCGTACTGCATGCCGCCCATGAACAGGGATGCCTCACGTTTTGGTGAACACGTAAGCTGGAGGCCTCCTGCATCGAGGTTCTTCATGCCGTATTCCACGTAGAGGTCGAGCATCTCGTTATCCCAGTTCTTGAACATTGCCTTTGACCTCAGGTACGCATGCGCCTCAACTGGGTCACTCCATGTGTCCCTCCTGCGAATGGCCTTGGAGGCGAGCGGGTGGAGGTCGATGGTTATCTGTGCCTTATAGAAATCCTCGGGCAGGAAGATCGGCTCGATGAGAATGAGACCGCGTGCATCAAGATCGAATGCAGCATTGGCAAGAGTGATCACCGTGGCACCCATGGAGTGGCCTGCCATGGCAGGCCTATCAAGGCCGAGCCGTTTGCAGAAGTTTGCCAGGTCCTGGGCGATGGTCAGCCAATTCAAGCCCCCCTTTTCAGGGTCGGAATCACGATGGTCGCAGAAGTATGGAGCGATCACACGCCACCTGGGTGCGAGCTCCCGTGCGATAGGGTGCCACAGCCAGGGCAGGAAGCCGGTGGCATGCATGAGCACGATCGTGGGCCCATCCCCCTCATAAAGCAGATAGGAGAGATCGACATCACCGATATCCTGCAAAAGCGCCTTGGGCATAGAGTTTTTTACCATGGGTCATTCTCCATAGGGAAGTCCATAATCACTTTTTCGCGATCTCATCCAGCGATTTTTTTAGGGTATCCAATTTATAGCCAGGGAATACAAAGGGTGATTCGCTCTGAGAAGACAGAGCCGGGATCTTCTGAAGAGTCTTATCAAAGATGGAGAGGCTGTATTCCTTTGACCCTTTGATCTTCAGGGTTATGGTCGGATTTGTCAGTGAGGGCTTCATGGCATCATCCAGGTATCCTTCAGAGTAGATCTTGCTCAGGACGGCAAGGAAGGCATCAATTTTCGCCTTGTCCACAACCGTGCCCTTTTCGTCTTTCCAGATAAAGAGTTTGACCGCATCCTTCTGAGGTTTTTTCTGTGACTTATCCGGCAAAAGCTCCTCCCGGTTAAGGGCGATCTTTTTACCATGCTGTTCGATACTGATACCGGTAATGTCCGGAGGGTTGATGGAAAAGACGAGCATGTCTCTCAACTCGGCAACAGGGGTCTGAAACAACCGGGGCAGATCACCGCTTGCGAGGTAGACCTTGTCGTTACCAGGGAGTCTGATATAGGTGTGCTGGTTGGTGGTGGCGGCCTTGCCGACATCCAGCTCCCGTTTGAGCACGTTGCCCGAGTAGGCCTTCAGGATCATCTTGTTCTTGTCATCGAGCGCATAGCGTTCATAGGTCTTTGATTCGGACACCAGATCGGTCACGACAAGCCCGGAAAGCTTATCGAGCATTTCGGAAATCTTGGTCTGGTCAGCGCGCCAGTTGTTGGGAGAGATATACCATGAGTTGTCCTTTTTCGTGAGAGCTATCGTACTGCCTGCACGGGTCATCTCGATCTTTGTTATTTCGTCCGTCTTTACTGTCTTGAGCTTCGGTAATGTGTAATGGACACGGTCCGTCCGTTCGAAGACGAGATATACGATGGATGATGCAATGAGCAATGCCAGCAGTATGTATTCCTTTTTCACGTTCATACCTCACCCCTTATCCATGAAAGACGGCCTCGATACGTTTCTTGCGGCTGTGCCGCCTGAGCCATACAAATAACCCGAAGATCACGACGATCACGGGAAGCCCCGCGATATTAAACGCCTTGGCCGCGACCTTGATCTTCTCATCCTTGACCTCCAGGGGGTTGAATGACTGGATCTTGCTCCGCATGATGGCTATATCTCCCTTGTTGTTCAGGACATCGATGATATTCATGATGAGCGTGGCATTGGGATTGTCGCCCTGTTCGGTAATCAGATTGTCCGTGAGCATCTCTGATGAGCCGATAATAAAGATCTTGGCCGGTTTCGAGACCCCTAAGAAGTCCCCTTTGTGCTCAAGTCGGCCGGCAGCAGGGTTCTTCGCGCCTTCATCACCCATCTTGTCTTTTTTTGCTTCTGGTGCGGCCGCTTCAGCGGGCTTCTCGGGTATAGGCTTTCCGGCAAAATAACTCGGGAAGCTCCCCTCTATGATATAGGCAAGCGCCCTGCTCGCCATAGCCTCGCCGGATGCAGGAGGCCTGATGAACATGGGGTTGAGGACTATCTGGTCCTTCATCTCCCAGGACTTCTCAGAAGAGGAGAAAAGCCTTAAGGGGTTCAATTTGTTTTTCTTGATCTGCTCATCAATGAGCGTAAGCGGGGCGATCTTGTAGGTGATGAGCTCCTTGATGTTCTTCATGAAGTCGAGCTTAGCGTTGATCTGAGAGCTCTCGATCATCGGGGCAAAGTATATTTTCTGCTCGCCGCCGCCATACTGCTCAGGGAGCCTCTGCTTGAAGCAGTTCTCGTCCAGGACATAGGCCTGATTCACCTTGACCCCGTAATGGGCAAGCAGCTTCTCAAGCCCTGTGTTCACGGGCACAACCTGTCCCTGCTGCTGATAGGGGGATCCGCTCGGCGCAGCCTCCTTAAAGGGGTCGAGGAAAACGGCAAGGTTTGTCCCTTTCATGAGGGCCTGGTCGGTCTGGAACAGGTCATAATCGCTGAACTGCTCGGTAGGCCTGACGATGAGCAGGCATGAAAGCCCTTCGGGAATGCCCCCTTTTAAGTTGATGTCCTTTATGGAGTAGCTCTTGGATGCAAGGTTGTTAAAGCTTGCCAGTGATGCCGTGGTGCCCGGTCCGCCGTACATATCGAGTGTTCCCTTATCCGAGAGGTATCCAATAGTCTCGTTGATGCCGATCAAAGATTCGATGCCCTGTTCGACGGCATCCTGTATGGCGCGGGTATCTGTAAGCTTGTACTGGGTCCCGAACAAGGGGAGGTTGAAGGCCTGCAGGACCGGGATCATGAACGATTTGCCGCCATATTCCGTGACCAGCCCGATGACGCCGGAGCCGGCAGGGACACGGCCGCTCTCGAGGGCCGGCCATTTGAGCGTCATGAGGTTATAGCGCTTTGAGAGATTCGTCATCTCGGCTTCGTCGGAGGGTTCCGAGAAGGCATAATCGAGTTTGCCGTACATGCGGGCGTTCAGGTCGTCAACCACTTTTTTTATATCAGAAGACACCTTGGGCAGGTCCTTGATGCCTATTTGCGGGGCCACGGCCTGAAGGGAGGGTGATATGTAGAGTCTTACCTTCACTTTGTCCTTGAGGTTCAGTAATGCGCTGATCTTGTTGTTGAGCCTCTGGATTGCGGTGGTGAGCTTATATTCAAGCCCGTCGGTTGAGGTTATGGTGGGGATGCGCTCCACCATGTCGCCGTGGATGATCACGAGGCCCATATAGGCCTTTTTGAACTTCATCTCGTCCTTTTCCACTACCTGGATCTGTACCGGGTTGATGCCGTAGTTTTGGGCGAGCTTGCGGTTTTCCTCCGTCCTTGCTGCATCGATCTCACCTTCGGCGCTCACGTCGTAGAACCGGTAGTTGAAGTAAGTATTTGCATTCAGGGCATATTCGCCAAGCATGTCTTTGATGTACTGCTCGACGGTGTTGTAGGGCGAGGGCAGGTTTGAGGTGAAGAAGACATTGATGGTGAGAGGCTCTTTCAGGGTGGATACCACATCCCTGCTCACCTTGGAGAGCGAGTATACCTTGTTGGCAGTGAGATCGAGCCTGAAGAACAAGGTTGCGGCTACGAGGTTAATGAGCACAATAGCTGCGATGTAGACGGCAAATTTCCCATACCGCTTCTGTTTCATCATGGCCCTTCTCCTTATCTTTTTTCCTGCATGGTGAGGTTTGCGCCGTAGAGCGCAATAAAGATGATGCTGAGGAAGTAGATCATGTCACGCGTGTCGATGATGCCCTTGGCGACATTCTCGAAATGGAACCCGGCTCCCAGATAATGGATAAAGGGGAGCATCGGGGCCGGGAAGAAAAAGAGCATCTTATCCACAAGGCTTAAAAGAAAACAGATGACCATGCCAATGATGAATGCGATGATCTGGTTGCGGGTTGTGGCTGATGCAAAGATGCCGATGGCGCTGTAGGCGCTTCCCAGAAGCACTGCCCCGAAAAACCCGCCGATGACCGGGCCCCAGTCGATCTCGCCCATGAACGATGCCCAGACGGCATACGAAAGGGTGGGCGCCATCATGAGGACCACAAACGCCACACAAGCCAGAAACTTTCCCACGATCACGTCGTTCAATCTCACCGGCAACGTCAGCAGCATCTCAAAGCTGCCGATGTGCAGTTCCTCGGCAAAGAGCCGCATGGTGACGGCTGGTATCACGAATGGAAAGATGAGCGGCAGCATGGAAAAGAAGGTGCGCAGGTTGGCTTGGTTGATGAGAAAGAAGGTGGAGAAAAAGAACCAGCCCGATATCAGGAGGAAGATGCAGATCACGATATAGGCGATTGGGGAGACAAAGTAGTCTTTGAGTTCCTTGGAAAAGATTTGCAGAGCCTTGGCCATTTTATTCCTCCCGAGTAAGCTCCCTGAAGATCTTCTCCAGGGACTTGCCTTCCTGACGGAGCTCCAGCAGGGTCCAGTCAGTGGCCTTGATTGCGCGGTAAATAGGCTCCCGCGGGTCATCCGTTGCGCTGACGGTCAGCTTCAGCCTCAGCTCGCCCGCAGCAGGCGGCTCCTCATCCACACGGGATACGCCTAAGATGTCGGATATCAGCGCGCGGGCCTGAGAGAAGTCGACACCCTTCAGTGACAAATAGATGGTCTTTTCCCGGCCTGTACCCATCTTGAGCATCTCGGTGCTGCCGTCCGCCACGATCTTGCCCTTGTCGATGATAACGATGCGGTCGCATGTAGCCTCTGCCTCGCTTAAGATGTGCGTGGACAGGACAATGGTCTTGTCCTTGCCGATGGCGCGGATGATGTCGCGGATCTCTACGATCTGGTTCGGATCGAGGCCCGAGGTCGGTTCGTCGAGCACGAGGATCTCAGGCTCGTCGATCATGGCGTGCGCAAGGCCTACCCGCTGCTTGAGCCCTTTGGAGAGCTCTCCTATGGTCCTGTGCATGATACCCTTCAGTCCGCACAGGTCAACCATAGCGTGGATGCGGGTGTTTTTCTTCTCCCCTTCGAGTCCTCTCACTTTTGCCACATAGTCGAGATAATCATACACGAGCATGTTGTGGTAGAGCGGTGCGGACTCAGGGAGGTAGCCCATGAGCTTCTTGATCGAGAGCATGTCCTCGGCAGTGCTGAAGTTCTTTACCTTGATGCTGCCCGAAGTGGGCTCCAGATAGCCTGTGATCATGCGCAGCGTCGTTGTCTTGCCTGCACCGTTAGGCCCAAGCAGGCCCATGATCTCGCCCTTGTGTATGTCGAGGTCAATGCTGTCCACTGCACAGAAATCGCCGTAAAACTTGGTGAGTTTTTCCACATGGATCATTCCTGTTCCCCCTGTACCGATAAAGAACATGCGTGTTAAAAAGAAGCGTGCCCCGATGTTACTGGTGAACTCATAAAGAAGATTTTTCAGGCTTTGTCAATACTTCTATGAAATATGGGGAACGGCGAACGGCACACGATAACGGGATCATGAGATCGTTTTTCACCGCATGCCGTAAGCCGCAGGTCTTAAGCCCCACTATGATGTTTGCTTTGAAAAACTGATTGAGAACCCTCCGTTCAAGGTCTTTGCTTTTGCCGTTATTATCGTAAACACGCCGACAGGATTTTCCTGCGTTTCGAAGATGATAAAGCTGTCATACACCACACCGCCCGGTTTCTTGTTCTCCTGGTCCTGCACGAACCCTGCACTGGTAAGTATATCAATCCCATTTAATGTATCTTTCTCTTCCATGAAACCGTCAAGATGCACGGAACCGAACAAGAGGGTGTCCAACGAGTTGCTCGGATCGTTTTCCCAGAACCAATGAAAGGTCCATTCGAAGCTGTCGCCGGGACCGGCCTTTTTATCCCCGTTTGTGTCAACCCATTGAAGTGTCCGGTCACCCTGGTCCGGAATACCGCCTGGAGGGCTTCCGGGATGGGTGTTCTTTGAGAATGCATCACCGGTTTGGATATATGTCTGAGTCTGTTCGATGGTGCTCTTATTACTCTCAATAGTGAGGACCGAGTCCATGGAAGCAACCATCTGAGTCAACACGAGGTTGATGATGGATGCAGCCATAGATGCCTGCTGTTGCCATGTAGGGGCGCTTGATCCCAAGAGATCGTCGAGTTGCTCCCAGGTAAAGAACACAGGTTGTTCCGTATTGTGGCTTAGGTTCACACCACTTGAATCCCTCACGGTTACGGTCACTGAGCTTGTTGACCCGCCGCCTACCTCGATTACCTTGAATTCACCCTGGCTGGTGATCTTGCCCCCTATTGATTCGATGGGAGAGGTCACCTGGATGGTGAAGGTTCCCGAAGGGGCACTCCAGAATTGGGTTGTAACATTCAGGAGGGATGATTTTGCCAAGGTGTAGGTACCGGTATCCGGCTCGTACGTTCCACTGAGCGGCACTAAACTGCCGAGAGTCGCATCATAAGGTTTTGCATTGATGGTGTATGTAATGGTGAATGGTTTGTGGTCATACGTATTATCGTCCAGGACGTTTAAATCATACGTATACACCGCCGGGGTCTGTTCCGGCCCCCCGTTCGAAGGGCTTTTATGTGAGCTGCTTCCGTGACAGGAGGCTGAAATCACACACACGAAAATGACTGCGACGGTCCCTGTCAGCTTTACGACGTTATAGAGATGCCCCATGTAATTCCTCCTTCCATAAGAAACACTCGCGGCATCAGTATGCCTGCCACTATCAACAACTATCTCTAAGAACACTTTACCGTGAAGTACCAAGAGA
The DNA here is from genome assembly GCA_050010275.1 of Desulfomonilia bacterium. GTDB lineage: Bacteria > Desulfobacterota > Desulfomonilia > UBA1062 > UBA1062 > MWEI01. The sequence continues at coordinate 7,941 of JBEKLI010000056.1, forward strand.
AGTCAACGGCACGTGCATAGGGGTAATGTCGCACTTGAACATCAATGCCAACTATGGTCTATGATGTGATGAGTATCCCCTTGATGGGAGGTGGAATAGTGAATGCCTATGTCCTGAAGAGGATCCGGAGTCTATCAGAAACAAACGAACCCCTCGAACCGGCCATCCTCCCGGACCCTGTCCCGGAGAAAGGAGAGATCCTTATCAGAGTCAAGACCTGTGGGGTATGCCATACCGAGCTCGATGAGATAGAGGGCCGAACCCCGCCCCCACATCTGCCTGTAGTGCTTGGCCATCAGGTGGTCGGTGAAATCGTCGGCCTTGGTGAAGGTGTTAAGCGGTTTCATGGCCGAGAGCGGGTAGGGGTGGGGTGGATCTTTTCCGCCTGCGGAGTCTGCCCGTTCTGTCTGAGCGGACAGGAGAACCTCTGCAGTAAGTTTCGCGCAACAGGCAGGGATGTAAACGGCGGCTATGCCCAGTTCATGACCGTACCCGAAGACTATGCTCATCCCATCCCC
>JBEKLI010000057.1:0-8388 GCA_050010275.1 Desulfomonilia bacterium
CAATCTTGAGTAAATCTGGTGGCACATAACCTGCGCTTTCTCACAACTTCGACAAAGTGAGTGGAGCAAAAGCCGAGAGGCCTGGCTTGGATACCTGTCTGAATGAACTGAAAAAAGGAGATATTCTGCTGGTATGGAGACTGGACAGATTAGGAAGATCCATGCCCCATCTGGTAGGCCTTGTTGAACAGCTACTGCAGAAAGGTATAGGCTTCCGGTCTCTCTGTGATGGAGCAATCGATACAACAACAGCCTCAGGAGAGCTGGTCTTTAATATTTTCTCTTCCCTGGCTCAATTTGAAAGGCGTCTCATTCAGGAACGGACAAGAGCAGGTCTTTCAGCTGCAAGGGCTCGTGGTCGTATAGGAGGAAGGAAACCCACCCAGAGTGATAGCCCAAAGGTTAAGATGGCAAAGAAGATGTTCAAGGATAAGAGTGTGAGTATTGCTGATATCTGCTTAACACTCAGAATATCCAGAGCCACATTGTACAGATATATTTCTCTTCCTGAAATCAAGGAAACTATAATACATGAATGTTGTTAAAAATAGCTAAGAAACGACAGGGAGATGGATGATGGATAACGACCGGTACTATGTGATGGGACAAATGGTTGAGGCTGTGGCATTACTTACTGCCTCTCCAAACACACACTCTCTCCTTCCTGAGATCCGGAGCAACCTGGTGATGGCTACAAGGGATGCAATAACACCAGAAGACCTAGCGGGTATCCCAGGCAGACTCACAGCTGTATTCGGCAGAATCACAGCCCCGGCATACCCGGCATGGGGTGCTTCAAAATATACGGCTCTGATCCTGTTGGATGTGAGGAAAATAAAGTCGGAGATCCGTGCTGCAATGGAAATCAAGTATGATCCCAAGCTTGTTGATCTGATTCAGAGCCATGGTATCTCGATCGCGCACCTTGAGATTCGAGAAGGTGACACCCTGGACTCCATTCTTAAAAGATGTATGCATGAAGGAATATTACCGGATCTCTTTTATACTGAGGGTGGGTTTGCCAGGGAAGGGGCCATCATCATTACGGGTATTGATGCAGTGGCAGTAGCTAAGCTTGTTGTACAGATTGCAGATTGGTAGACGCAAACTATAAAAGCCCTCTGGCCTGACCCTTGTTTTTCATGGGCCTAGTTATACGTAACTCATAAGCCTCTAGTGTACCTCGGTTCGTGATTGTCCAGTAACTTGCAAAATAAAAGATGGTCATTCCTGCGAAACGTACCTCCTTTCTTGAAAATGCCGGTATTGGAGTTACCTATAGTGTTTTAACCCTGATGAATCGTATTATTGAAAAGAGTATTGCAATGGCAAGATCTCCTTGGACCAGATTTGGATCTGAATACAGTTCAGACTGAAGGGAATACGGGTAATGATCATCGAGATGAGAATCTTTTCCGACTACATCTGACCATTCTGTTATATCGGCAAGGGCATTGTCGACTCTTTGAAGAAGGAGTTCAGCATCAAAGATACATGGCTGAGCTTTGAACTGCATCCCGAGACACCACCCAAGGGCATACTCATGGCAAAAAGGTTTTCTGACACGGATAGGATAAGGATGTATGAAAACATCATGAATAGAGGCAAGGAACTGGGCATCACATTCTCTCACCTATCCAAACTATCCAATTCCCGTATGGCCTTAGAGGCGAGTGAATTTGCCCGTGACATGGGAAAGCATGACCTCTTTCATGAACAGGTGTTCCATGCCTATTTCTCTGAATTAAAAGATATAGGCAACATAGATACGATCAATGAAATAGCACTTTCCTGCGGCTTGAACATCGATGAAATGGGGCATGCCTTAATGGAGCATCGTTATGCTGGGCGGCTTGATGAAACAAGAGAAGAAGCCAGACGGATCAAGCTTACAGGGGTACCGACTTTCCTCATCAATGACCACTATAAAATTGTAGGTGCACAACCGATTGAAGCGTTTAAAGATCTTTTCAAAAAAATAGAAAACACCTAGATAATAATTAAGGGTGCAGATAATAATCACATAAAAAAGGGGATAAAAAATATGGACTTCAGGGAACTCCTTAAGGTGCGGAGGTCGATAAGGGAATTCGAGGTTAAGGATGTTTCATTGCCTCTTATCCAAGAGATTATAGCCGATGGATGCGAAGCCCCAAACGGAGGCAACAGGCAACCCTGGGCTTTCATTATCATCACAAATAAAGATATGATGAAGAGACTATCTGATGAAAGCAAGAAAAACATCCTCCAGGAAATAGATCGAAGTCCTGCTTCGACTTTGGACGGATATAAGGCAATCCTTCAGGCCCCAGGGTTTAATGTCTTCTACAATGCACCTTGCCTCATCTATATCGCAGGTTCCCGTAATGTTCATTCAGCCACTGTGGACTGCACACTTGCTGCAAGCTACTTAATGTTTTCTGCAGCAGATCGTGGATTGGGGACATGTTGGATTAATCTTGGTTCGGTTATCAAGGATCAGGCTTTACTCAAGGAGATCGGCCTTCCTGATGATTACGCAATTGTTGCAACTATAATCCTCGGCTATCCGGTAAAGATGCCAGAAAAAACTCCAAGGGACAAGCCGAAGATCCTCAAGATCATGCAATAATTATCATTGTTCATGCGGGGGAGCCACCAATGCTTCCCCCTTCCTTTATACAGATTCGACCTAGTATTACTTAGGCAACAGTAGAGATTCAATCGATTTCTTCTCGGTCTTATGATGTCTGAAAACTGATGATCTTGGAATGAAACATACGAAACCTCTCACTTCATACCAGAGCGTGTCATATGGCACAAAATCATCAGTTTTTCAGGTCTTCTGAGACCGATCATTTATTGCAGTAATCACCGTTATTTGAAAATTGTCACTGACTCCACTTCCCCTCCAGGATGGTGCGCGGCAGAGGGCCGAAAGGAGGTCACGCAGGAAGAAACAGGAAGTTTCGACCATAGTGACCGAGTCCTACCCGAGGTAGCCAAATGCGATATCAACCCATGCCCACAAGCATGGGCTTCTTTATTTTTCATTCAGGGCTTGAAGCGAGAGTTCCAAATGACCGGGCGTCCGTTACATATCAGTAAGGAGCCGTTTCGCCCAGTCGGCATAATACATGTCATCGGATGCCGATGCCTTCTGGAGGATTTTCTTGGCCTCGTCCTTGCCGCCTGTTTTCATGAGTGTCTCAGCCAGATATACCTGGCCCTCTGGATCATTGGGATAGAACTTCTGGAACTCCTTTAGGTACTGCAGCGACAGTTTCTTGTCCTGGAGAGGCCAGGGAAGAACGAACCAGAATCTGCCCAGTGCCTTTATCGGTCCGCCGTCATTATACATCTTATTCGCCTTGTAGGCCTTCTCGAAACTGTCCTGGGTCTTGCCCTTCAACCCTTCCCTGAGAGCGGTGAGCACACTCACGCTGTCGGAATAGCTCGCCACCGAGAAGCCGTACCATGCGTTGCCCTCGACGCCGTTCGAGTTCAGTGCAATAGCCTTTTCTCCATACTTCATGCCGAGTTTGCCATACTCCTTGCAGACCGCCTTCCAGTTCTGCGTGTTCTTTTTCTTGGATTCATCGGCAAAATACCGGTACGCACGAGCCGCCTTCCAGGCTGCCTCATAGCTGTTCGGAGTTGCCTCTAAGGCCTTTACGAACATGTCACCGGACTCCTTGTAGCTCTCCAGGTTCGTCTTTCCCCTGTCGAAGAGGGCATTGCCATCGGTCATGAAATCCTCAGCGAGCACAATGAGGGGCAAGATGAAAACCATACAAAGAAATATTGTCAACTTTAAAACACTCTTCATATCAATTCCTCCTTATAGATGAGATGTATTATGTAAAATAGGCGCTTATCATCTCACAGCCTCGTTATCCACCCCTTGCCCTGCAAGGTGGCCCCTATCTTCATGAAGCCCAGGAATGACGAGCGGAACGTATCGCTCATGAGGGTTTTCTTGACGGATGGAAGCCTCAGGAATGTGCCTATGAACGATCTCATGAATTCGTGGGTGATGCTTTTCGGGTTGTCGAAAATCTGGTTCTGAAGGGTCCCCCGCTCGAGGCAGGACAGGATCGTTGTCTCGAACAGGGTTTCCGGATGGATAACCCTTTTCCCGCGGTTTACGAGATGAACAGCGCCCGGGACACACTTCAGTGCGCATACACCGCACCCTATGCAGATTCCGGTATCAACTTGACCTTTGTTTTTCTTCGGATGGTCGGGATCATTTGCCGATACTAGGCTCATTGCATTGACCGGGCAAGCCTCCTTACATTTCCCGCAACCTTTGCACGCGTCTTCATCAACCTTGGCAATGAAACCGGAAGTGATGACGGCATTGCTGAATCCATACTTGTTCAGTCCTGCCAGATAATTGCAGCAGCATTTGCAGCAATGGCAGATTGCGAGGGGGTCCTTTTTCGAATTGTACGCGCAGAATACCAGTCCAAGTTCTCTCGAACGTACAAAGTTGTCCTGCATTTCGGATTTCGATACTTCTCGAGCCAGGTTGTTCCTGATCATGTAGTCGGCTGCGAGTCCGAACATGCTGCAGCATTCAAGCGGGGCATCACATCTTTTTTCCCCGATGTGGAGCTTTTCGTTCCTGCAGGAGCACAGACCTATGGCGAATCTGTCTGCATTCTCGATCAGGGACGATATCCTCTCGTAATCAAGAAATTCAATGCTCTCATCCGGTGATACCGTCTCCTCTACGGGAATTACCCTCAGTATCGAGACCCTTTCGCCGTGGGCGAAGTTCGCAGGGTAGACCGTGTCGAAGTACCTATGAAACAGCTTCGCCCAGTGCTTCGTGTTGAGATCGCCCTTTGTTCTCATCATGGTGAATTCGAATATCCCTATGGCAAGTGGCGAGGGCATGTAGTAATATTGATTGTCTCGTTCATTCCAGAAATCCATGACCAGGCCCTTCTTGCACAGGGCGTCCAGAATATTTTTCAGGCGGGGTTCTTCAACGCCCGTTACCTTGGCAATTCTCTTAAGCAAAGAGAGCGTATACGGCATGTTCACGACCACATCCGCCTCTTCTCTCGTGTAAAGCTCCTTCAGGATGCCGTGGAATGTCTCGTTCCACGGGGTCCTGATTGTCAGGCCGTCTATCTTCTTCCCGAGCCTCTGATACACATCATCTTCCATGCTCTTACCCATGGGTATTCTCCTTTATGGTCATATGCTTGGGGTCGTTTATGCCGATCATGAGTTTCTCTTGCGTCTGGCAAAGATCGCTGCTCCAAGGGCGCCAATGATCTGGGGATCCACGGGAAGTGATTTCACTTCCATGTTTATAATCTTCGAGAGTGCCTTGATGAGGCCATGATTTTTAGCGCACCCTCCGGTAACTGTCACCTGAGGTCGCATGCCGATCCGTTTGAGGAGCGTGAAGCACCTTTTGGAAACAGCCATCTGGATGCCCGCTGCTATATCTTCGGGCGGATTCCGCTTTGCGAGAAGACTGATCACTTCACTCTCGGCGAAGACGCTGCATTGTGCAGTGACTGGTATTACCCTCTTCGCCTTCAGGGAAAGCTCCGAGAACTGGTCAAGGTCCATACGGAATGTCCGGCTCATAGCCTCGAAGAACCGTCCAGTACCGGCGGCGCACTTGTCGTTCATGGCGAACTCCATGACTGATCCATCGCCATTGAGCGATATGGCCTTCACATCCTGACCACCGATGTCTACGATGGTCTTGATATCGGGGCTGCAGGAAAAGGTGCCCATGGCGTGGCAGCTGATCTCCGAGATGTTTTCATTGGCAAAGGCAACCTCGTTTCTCCCGTATCCCGTCCCTACAAGGTAAGAAAGGCCCTTGTAGCTTTCAAGGTCCGGGACCTGAGCGCAGGCCTTATCCAGGGCAAGTATCGAGGTCAGCTCCGGATCGACCTCGCTCGGGACAATGGAGGAGGCAATGGTGGAGCCATTTTCATCGATAATGACTGCCTTGCCTGTTGTCGAACCCACATCGCATCCGCCAAAATATCTTATTGCCATACCTGTCTCCTAGTTGTTATTGGTCGATCCGCCGGGCCTTCATCACGTTTTCCATGAAATGATCCACCTGGCTCATCATGTTGTCATGGGAAACGATACGGGAGTCGAGCAGGTCATAATCAAGGACGAGAAGCGGGATCTTCATATCGCGGCACTTTTCCCGGAGTATGCCGTTCATGGCCCCTGCGCTCTTGCAGCTCACATGGTTGGCCACCCACACCATGTCGAGATCGAACTGCTTGTAGCACCGGAAGATGTCATCGAGGTAATTCTCCGCAGGCCCCCTGGTGTGGCGGACCATGGGACCCTGCATGATGACCTGGCTCAGTCCGCGGAGTATGGTCTCGGGTGTAGAGGTGTCGATGGGGCTGTGGTGGTTATAGGTCATGCTGTCCATGAGGACTGTGATGCCGTATTTGCGTTCCGCAATGTTGAAGATGTCCTCGAAATGGGGAAACCATGGGTTCCAGAGAACTGCCCGGTACTTCTCGTTCTCCACTGCCGGGGTTTTAGAATCCAGGTTTTTCCGCGCAAGCTCCACCAGCTTCTCGAAAAGCCTGACACTCACAGGATTCCCGGGGAACCAGGCGAAAAACCATATATGGCTTAAATAAATCGTCTCAGCGGCCAGGGGGGCCGGCCGTACCCGCATCATGTCCCAGAGCTCGAGTTCCAGCTCCATCATGCGGTTGCGGGCCTTGCAGATCTCCCTGAGGCGGTCCCAGTCCATGCGGCCGGGGGTGTGCTTTTCCAGGAAGGCGATCATGCCTTTGAGGTCCTCGACGAAATGCTTTTCCGCCTGTTCGCTGTAGAAATGGAAGGGCGTATCGATGCGGTATATGGGGACGCCATACTCTCTCTGAATGTACGAGTAGGATGCCATGCCCGCATCGCATGGCATGTTGGAGCTCACGATGGCAACCCCTTTGGGCATCTGGCCCTTGATGATCATGCCCAGGGCATTCTTGACAAAGCTGCAGGCATCTGGGTTGACCCCTGCATTCTCCGATTCGTCTATGTACTTTTGACAACATGCTGGATTGACGACCGGCAACACCAACCCCAGGCCCTCAACCAGCCACACATTCAGACCCATGGCCAGGCCGATCTCGGGTGGGACAAGGTCTTCGTTGATGAGCAGACGCTCGGGCTCGTAGAACACCTGTTCCAGCATCTGCACCAGGGTTTCCGTTATGGAAAGAATGGTCAGGCCTGTGGCCTCCAGGTAAGCCCCTTTCCTTCCGCGGGTCAGCCTTCTCAGTGCTCCGGTTGTGCCCAGAAACTGAAATATCCAGGGGTACCGGACAAGCTCACGGATGAGGCCGACGGGACCCCGCTTCAGGAGAAGCTTGAGGACAAGCTTCAAGATGGTTGCCCATATGAGGGTCCAATATTTGGCATAGATCGCCGAATCCTTGAGGCTCCGTGATTCCAGGATATATCCTGCAAGGGAATTCTGGAAAAAGATCCTCGCATTGCCCGGCAGCTTCATGATCTGAGCTTTTATATCCGCGGCTAAGTCATGTATGTTCATTCTCATCCTCCTCGGGGGTCACATCATTTACCCATACTCTCGAGGAAAGCCTGTACGCGGGTGCGCATCTGGCCTTCTCCACTCAGGCTGTATTCCCGCTCCAGTTTGAGCACCGGGATGCCCTCCTTGCGCAGCGCCCCAACCAGGGGCAAGGCATCCACACCCCAGAGATCACAGAATTTGATGATCTCGATGACCACCCCGTCCACGCGATATTCCCGGACCGCCTTGATGATTGTCTGCAGCCTGCGGTCGAAATCCTCCATCATCCGCGGACACAGGGTCTTTTTGAAGGTATGCTCGGCCAGAGATCTCATGAGATCCCCATTGGCCTCCACTGGTGCAATCCCCGGGATAGACCCCGTACAGAAGCGGTCAACGACCACGAGTCCGCCCTGGGACTCGATTACGTTGATGAATGCAGGGTCATGAAGGTGCCCCCCCACCAGCATCAGCCGGGCCCGGTGACCGCTGTAACCTTCACGCTGCTCGATCTCTTTCTTGAAGTCGATAATCATGGGCATGATAAGGTCTTTGGGCGAGGCCAGAGAAGCCATAAGCATGGCATGAAATTCGGTTCCGGTAATGGGCGGATCGGGTCTCTTCCGCAGCGCACCTATTGAAAGGATCACTTCTGTGAAATCGTTCCACTCGGTAATGGCCTTCATAAGTGTACCATCACTCATGTCCACCCCGAAATGCGATGACAGTCTTTCTGCAAGGTTCCTGAGTTCTTCAGCCAGCCAGGCTAATTCGTGTTCATTCACTTTGCGTGGAACGTCAAGGACATGGCTAAATGCAGGCTTCTTGAGATAGTTCAGGTTGTCGACCAGGCGCTG
>JBEKLI010000058.1:0-8378 GCA_050010275.1 Desulfomonilia bacterium
CTCGCTTTTGGCTTTGTTTGCCGTCTCGGCCTTGATAGTCATCTCGATACTGAGAAGGTTGGCCTGTTCCAGAAGATTGTTGGTTTTTTCCAGTTCCTCCTTGGATTGGAGCAAGGCCTCTTCTGCCTGTTTCCTGGCCGTGATATCGATGAAGCTCTCCAGCAGATATCCCTTCCCTCCGATGGAGACATTGATCACGGTCTTGAGGACGGGGATCCTCCTTCCATCAAGGGTCAGCAATATGCGTTCATTATTATCCACAGTCTGCCGGAGGTCTGTAATGGGGCATTCTCCTTTCAGGGCAGGGCAGATTTGATCATGGCATATGTGTCCTGTCATCTGTTCAGGGTTTGTGCCGCATAGGTCAGCAGCCATCTTGTTAGCACTCACGATAGTATGTGTCTCCGGGTCAATCAGAATAATGCCGGCCTGGACGTGATCGAATACGGCATGAAGCCGCTCTTCGCTCGCTTTTAGGGCCTCCTCGGCATGCTTGCGCTTGGTGATGTCCCGGAGAACTCCACTGAAACCCATTGGTTTCCCACTGGCATCACGCCTCAACGATATTGAGGTCTCCACGAATATTTTTTTGCCTTTCCTATCTTTCACTTCCCAGCTGACATTGGTGAGGGTTTCTCCTGTCATGAAGACATGATGATATGCATTGAAGACCTTCTTTGCATTCTCCTCATCCGTATACTGGCGGAAGTTGATCCCCTTGATTTCATCTTGCTCATAGCCCATCTTTTGTGCGGCCCTGGGATTGGTGAATGTGATGTTCCCTTTGAGGTCCACTTCGTAATACCCCTCTTCCATGTTGTTGAGGATGCTCCTGTATCGTTCCTCACTTTCACGGAGCGAATTTTCGGCCCGTTTACGTTCGGTGACATCACGCGACAATGCATGGAATCCAACTGGCTTTCCGGATGCATCACTCACGAGCCCTACAGAAAGTTCCTGGTCACGAAGAGAGCCGTCCTTGTGGATTATCTGGTAGTCCACCATAAGCTCGGGTTTCCCGGTTCGATATACCCTGTTGAAAATCTCGAACATGCGCATGGATGTTTCAGGCGAGGAGTAGCTGCGGTAATTCAGCCCAAGCAGCTCTTCCGGGCTGTAACCCATCATCCTACATGCGGCTTGGTTAAAGAACGTGAAGTTACCTTTGAGATCGAGCTCGAAATAGGCCTCTTCCATGTTTTCCAGAATACGTCTGTACTTCTCTTCGCTCAGGCGCAAAGCCTCTTCCGCCCGCTTGCGCTCGGTGATATCACGGGCAACGACACGAAACCCCGTGATGGTATCTGTATCCTTATCGAAGATAAGGCTCACACTCTGCCAGAGCCAGACCTCGCGGCCGTCCTTGGTGATCATGGGGATTTCATGGGATATGGTCGGGATCTTTTTTACAAACTGCCGGCCTACCAGCCTTGCAAGTTCATTGTGATATCGCTTCGGGATAAAATCCATATAGTGTTTGCCGATGAACTCGTTGATGGAGTATCCGCAGTTCTTCTCAGCCGCAGGATTGAGGTACCGGAAGTACCCCGAGGCATCGGTCTCATAGATTATGTCGCTGGCATTTTCCACAAGCTGGCGATACTGTTCCTCGCTTTTTCTTAAGGCATCCTCTGCCCGTCTTATTTCTGTGATATCCCGGGCTACTGCATGGAACCCCAAGGGAGTATCGCCATCGCGGAGAAGCTTTATATTATGCCCGATCCAGACCTCACCCCCGTCTTTTCTTGTAAGGGCTGCTTCGAAATAAATACTTGGGGTTTTTTTCACGAACTGACGGCCTGTTGCCCTGGCAAATTCTTTATGGAAATCGGACCGGACAAAATCCAGGTAGTGTTTTCCCACACATTCATCGGTTGTGTAACCTATGAGCCTCTCACAGGCAGGATTGATGAATCGGATATATCCCGAAGCATCGGTCTCAACAATTAAATCACTGGCGTTTTCCACCAACTGCCGATACAGCTCTTCGCTCTTTCTGCGGTCCTGTTCAATCTTTTTGCGCAACGTAATGTCCGTAAAGGTCCCAACCATCCTGATAGGCACCCCTTCAGCATTCTTTTCCACCACCTTGCCCCGATCCAGGATGTAACGGTATTCACCCGTTGCTGTTTTCAGTCGGGCCTCACATTCGTACATGGGTGTTTTACCCAGAAGGTATGCCTCAAGGGACTTTCTTACCCCGGGAAGATCATCGGGATGGATAATGCTTTTCCGGATATCGCCGAACAAAAGGATTTCTTCAAAGGAATAACCCAGCGTTGTCACCCAATGCTTGTTGTAATCGATCTTGCCTGACCTTATGTCCCAGTCCCAGACACCTTCACTCATTGCGTCCATGGCATAGCGCAACCGTTGCTCGGACTGAACGATCTTGAGATGGTAGAGCCTTGATCTCCTGCGGTCTATGGCAAAGGCCAATACAAGCAGTGTTATGATCATTGTCGCAAGGATGGGATGCGTGAGGAAGGAATAGATCATCCCTATAGTTCTCTCCTTTTCTCTTTGGTTGGTGACATCGCTCTATCCTTCATCGAGTGTACAGTGATCCCCCAAAATGGTCTCTTAACGGAATTATCGTTATTTTTAGGGGGGTAACTTGAGATGATATTAAAGATCTTATGGAATTAGCTCAGTGAGTCGAGAAAGCTTCTAACCATTAAGGAAACTTGCACGTAGTCTGTAAGAAAAGCGTCATGACCGTGGTCGGTTTCAATCTCGGTATATGAAACGCGCACGTTCAATCCGGAGAAGAATCGAACAATGTCTTGAGACTGCTGAGATGGATAGAGCCAGTCCGAGGTAAACGAGATGACGAGGCCCTTCTTTTTCCTCAATGTGTCCAGACCTCTTCCCCGGGCACGATTTTCTCCCCTGAACCGTGTCGTGCCGCTTATGGAGGAGACAAGATCAAAGTTGTCGATGGCTGCGGTAATGTAAAGGTAGCTGTTTGCATCGAACCGGCGGACGAAGGAAATGCCCTGGTAGTCCAGGTAGTGCTCCACCTCGAAAGAAGGTCTGAAAACAGCTTTTGAATCTTTACCCTTACGGAGTCTGCCGAACTTTTCCTGCATCATCTTCTCCGAAATATAGGTAATGTGGCCGATCATCCGCGCCACTGACAGCCCGCCCTCCGGCGGGACCTCATCATAATAGTTTCCACCGTTCCACCTCGGGTCCGCCATGATAGCCCGTCTGCCCACTTCATTAAAGGCGATCTGTTGTGCGGAATGCCGCATGGTGGATGCTATGCAGATAAATGAGTCAAAGATAGCAGGGTAGTCGCAAAAGAACTGCATGGTCTGCATTCCACCCATGGAGCCTCCCACGATACTCTTGAGACGTTCAATGCCGAGATGGCCCAGCAGAAGCCGCTGCACCTCCACCATATCACGCATGGTGACCGGCGGGAATGTCAGCGCATAGGGCATGCCCGTAGCCGGGTTTACTGAGGAAGGGCCGGTGGTGCCATTACAGCCACTGATGACATTGGAGCAGATCACGAAATATTTGTCCGTATCAAAGGCCTTGCCCGGACCGATCATGACATCCCACCACCCCGGTTTAGTCTCTCCCTTGTGATAGAAGGCAGCATGGGAGCTTCCTGAAAGGGCATGCTCGATGAGGATGGCATTGTCTCTCGCCTCATTGAGCTTTCCATAGGCCTCGTAAGCGATATCCAGGCCTGGAAGCATTTCACCCGACTCCAACCTGAAGGGCCTGTCGATGTGCAGAATGATGGTCTCTACAATGTTCTCTACGCTCATTTACCACGCCCCAGCATGAAGATAGCCTCTTTTACAAGGAGGTTATCCAGGGGTGTCCTGATTTTCCTTACCGCGATATCAAAGGGCAGGAAGAACCTGGCATCAAGAACTTCAACACCCATCCCGCAAAGGAAACTTCTGAACTCGGAAAGACAGACGAATCGAATCACCGGTGTATCATGCCAGCTTCCGGTGAGCCTCATCTCATTGGTGATGCAGCCCTTAAGGAGAATCCTTACCCTGTTCTCCCAATAGCCGAAGTTGGACACCGAGATAACGGCGCACCTGCCCACCCTGAGCATTTCGTTGATCACGTTGTAGGGCCGGTGGATCACCTGCAGGGTGGCGTTCAGGACAACGTAGTCAAAGCTGAGCTCGTCCCATTGGGAAAGCCCTCGGTCGATGTCCGCCTGGTAGACGCTGATGCCTTTACCCAGGCACTTCACGATCATATCCTGTGAGATCTCTACGCCGATGCCTTCCACCTGCTTCTTCTCAATGAGGTCGTTCAGCAGCGTGCCGTCTCCGCAGCCCAGGTCCAACACCCGGCTGCGGGGTTGAATCCAGTCTTCTATGATACTATGAGTTTGTTCGGGAATTGTAAGCATGGCAAATACTCCAGAAGCTCTCCTTATAAAACTTATATTGATCGTTTCAACCGTAACATCTAGGTTTGAAATGGATCTTTACTATAATTGAAATCTTTTTGAAAGGTTCAGATGGCGCGGAAGAGTGCAGGAGGTCCCTCGTCAACAAGCTCAGCCCTGCCTTCATCGATGAGCATTTCCAGGTGTACGAGGATCTCGGAGACGGCAAGGAATGCCTCGGATTCCTCGATGCCCGGAAATACATCGGGCATGATTCCATAGATTGAACTTACTCGCTTATTCAAGACGTGCCATATCTTTTCAGTTCGTTGCTCGTGATGCTTCCGATATCCCTCGATGAGTGTCCCCATGAGGTTGATACACTCTCCATGTGCAGGAAAGATATTGCTTACATCGAGATTTTCAAGCCTCTTAAGCGATTTCAAATATACCTGGAGGCTCTTGTAAGAGGGGTCTTTCAGGCGGGAGCGGTTCACCTCGTGGAAGGGGTTGGGGGTGATATGTTTGAGGAGGTGATCACCACTGAACAGGATGCGGCTGTACCTTTCGTGCAGGCAGCAGCATCCCGGTGAATGACCGGGGGTGTGGATGACCGCAAGCTCGAAACCGTCTCCGATGAAGATATCACCATCCTTCATGGGAATCGCATCATCCACGGGATCGCAGAGGTTTTTAAAAAAGAAAGAGCGTCGCTTCATCCGCTCCATTGTTTGTGCAGGCATGCCCACCTTTGCATAGAAACCTTCGGCTTCCTCACTCCACATGCCGTTTCTGATATAATCACCTGCGAGCCTCCACAGGTCGTCTTCATGGATGTGGCAGGGGATATCATGCCCGGATGCGCTGCGGATCTGTCCCACGAGGCCGAAGTGGTCGATATGGCCGTGGGTGATGATGATGCGCTCCACGTCATTCCAGGTGAGGCCTGTTTCATTCAACTGCTTCTCCAGGGTATAAAGCGAACCCGGAAAATTCGGGGCAGTGTCGATAAGGGTTACAGGCCCATTCCCCAGCACAAACATATTGGAACAGATGAGATCAGGGAACCCGGGAAGGGGAACCGTAAGGGCTCGGATGGATCCGGTTCTGGGGAAGCTGTTGTAATTCATCATTCACTATTCATTCGTCACTTGCAAGTCACTGGTCGCGCTGATTACTTGTAACTAAGCAACAGCCTTCACTTCCTTGACCTCGGGCACCTCTTTCTTGAGTACACGCTCGATGAGGGATTTCAGCGTCATGGTTGCCATGGGGCATCCGTTACATGCGCCCTTGAGCCGCACCTGGACAATACCGTCTGTGGTGACATCCACAAGCTCCACATCACCACCGTCACCCTTCAAAACGGAGCGGGTCTTTTCGAGCGCCTTTTCCACCTGTTCAAAACTCACGGACATGATCGACCTCCTGGAGGGTTCATTTTTCATGAAAGCCCGATATTATTGATGGGCATGCATGGAAAAACGTTTCTTTTGTAGTTGATTGAATGGCACGAATCAAGACCCAATCAATGCAAGGCTGTTTTCATTGAGACGACCATCGTGCTATGACATGAGGGCTTCAAGCCGACATTTTTAAGACAGGGGCTCATATGGGGGGATTTTTCAAAGAAAGATGGTCCGGCCAAGCGGGAATACGCGAGGTGCTTGTCTTGGCCTTCCCGCTCGTGCTCAGCACCGGGTCATGGTCCATCCAGCACTTCGTGGACCGAATGTTTCTCGCCTGGTACTCGCCCGAGGCGATTGCAGCCGCTATGCCTGCAGGCATTTTAAACTTTACGGTCATGAGTTTCTTCATAGGAACTGCCAGTTATGTGAGTACATTCGTGGCTCAGTATCATGGTGCCGATATGCAACACAGGATCGGCCCGGCTCTGTGGCAAGGCATATACATGTCCCTCGCCGGCGGAGTCTTCATCCTGGGCCTGATCCCCCTTGCCGGACCTATCTTCACCTTTGTGGGGCATGATCCTGCGGTTCGTGAAAATGAGGTAGTCTATTTTCAGTATCTCTGCATCGGGGGGGCCCCGGTGATCGCATCGGCTTCCCTGGCCGGGTTCTTTTCGGGCAGGGGTAAGACCTGGCCGATCATGTTGGTGGATGTGCTTTCCACCCTTGTCACTATTGTACTTGATTATATGCTCATCTTCGGGAAATGGGGATTTGCCGAGATGGGGATGAAGGGTGCGGCCATCGCAACGGTCATCTCAGCGTTCTTTTCCTTCTTTGCATATGTTGCGCTCATTGCACGCCCCTCGTATGATGGTATATATCACACCCTGTCGGGCTGGAGACCCGACAGAGAACTCTTCGTGCGCCTGCTGAAGTTCGGGGTTCCGGCCGGGGTACAGTTTTTCCTCGACATGGCCGGGTTCACTGCTTTCGTTCTTATATTAGGACGCCTCGGGACGGTGAGCCTTGCGGCGACAAACATTGCCTTCAACATCAACACGCTGGCATTCATGCCCATGATCGGTTTCGGCATCGCAGTCTCAGTGCTCGTGGGGCAGTACCTTGGTAAAAACAGGCCCGACCTCGCTGCCAGGAGTGTTTATTCCGGATTCGGCATGACCTTCATCTATATGTGCACTATCGCGGTCCTGTTCGTAACGGTGCCGCATGTCTTCGTGGCACCCTTTGCAGCCCAGACCCATGCAGGGGAATATGCCGATATCGAGCGTCTCACCATCATACTGCTTAGATTCGTGGCCTTCTATTCGGTGTTCGATACGATGAATGTCATCTTCGCCTCAGCCATCAAGGGCGCGGGCGACACGCGCTTCGTGATGTACATGATCGTGCTGGTCTCGGCCTTTGTGCTTGTCATCCCCACCTACGTGTCCATAGTGTCCCTGGGGTATGGGTTGATGGCAGGGTGGTCCATCGTCACAGTCTATGTAATCGTACTGGGGTTTGCCTTTTTCGGCCGTTTCCTCCAGGGCAAATGGAAAACCATGCGGGTCATTGAGGAGCATGTTGCCATGAGCCCGATACCTCCAATCTGCACCGAATGCCCCGATGCCAAGTTTGAACCGTAGCCGGTGATTGGTGAATAGTGATTGAAGGAGGCAAGGAGGGTTGGGGTGAGTGTAGCAAACCCCAAACAATAATTCCGTAGATTCCGTCAAGGGTGGGGCATTAAGCATAACCCGCCACATAACCCGCCATCGCCTATTTGAGGACAATTGCATCTGAGATGAGCTTCTCTGCCTCTGCAAGTGTTGTCTTAAGGTATTTACTCGCATCTGCATGCTTCGTCGCCTTCATGTCCATGACCTGGGTAATCCCAAGCAGCAGCCCCCAGATAATGTCGGAAAGGGCATAGGGGTTGATTTTTTTGATAAGACCTTTGTCGATAGCCGTTTCCAATATCCCCCTGGCCAGCTCGAAATCATACCTCCCCCTGCTGCTGATGGCGTCTCTGGTATCCTGATTGAGTGCATTGATGAGGTCCGCGTGCTGAAAGAATGTATTGGCCACCCTGAGGGAATCGGGGGCGGCCTCATAGCTCTTGAGGAAGGCCCTGAAGAAATCCTTCACCAGGGTTTTGCCAGTTGTATAGCGATTTGCATCGAGCTTCCTTCCAATGCGTTCAAAATGGGAGCCGAACTCTTCAAGAAAGGGAAGCATGAGTGCCGAATAGAGCTCGTCTTTTGTCCTGAAGTACTGATATATTGTGGGTTTGCTGATCTCGGCCTCAAAGGCGACTTCATCCATAGTGGTTCTCTGGTAGCCTTTTGAAAAGAAGACCTTTTTGGCTGCCGAGAGAATCCCCTGGATGCGCTGGTCCTTTTCTCTCTTTTTCCTTTCCTGTATCACCTCTCGATGTCTGTGCATCGGCTACCTCTTTCTTTATAATCATGCTGAAAAAACCAAAGGTAAAAAAACTACCAACAGTTAAATATAAAACATCGGCAATGGAGAATGTCAAGGAAATTGCAGGCCAATCCTATGCAGAACAGACAAAATAGCCGGTGCAGGCATGT